>CBFQYI010000254.1:0-6673 GCA_965720825.1 uncultured Chryseobacterium sp.
AAATTTACTTTAGTAGATTCTCCAAAATACATTCCTCCGGCGTTTACTCCATCAATCTTTTCTTTAGCTCCAAGCGGTGAATATAAAACCTCTCCCTGAACAGCAAAGTTATCATTGAATTTGTATTCAGCCATACCACCGATATAGAAGGTATATTTAGGAGACATCTTTCTTCCGTCAAGATCATCTTGTTTATCGTCTAGTTTAATGGTAGACATTGCGAAACCAGCTTTTGGACCGAATCGAAATTCTTGTGCGTTGGCACAAATTCCCATAGCAGCGACCGCTGCAACAAGTAAAAGTTTTTTCATGTTTAGTTAGTTTTTACATTTAAGGTTTGCAAAACTAATTATTTTTTTCAAATTAACAAATTTTAACTAACCAATTTAAGGTTAATAAAAGGTTAATGGAAACTTTTACAAATTCAGAACTAGTCGTTTCTTAGTCTTTTTTCCTCATCGTTATAAGCAAGAATAATCTTTCTTACTACCGGGTGCCTTACCACATCTTCTTCCGTAAGATGTACAAATCCGATCTCTTTTACTCCATCTAAAATTCTCATGGCCTCTTTCAGTCCGGACTGCTGGTTCTTAGGAAGGTCAATCTGACTTGGATCTCCTGTAATAATGAACTTGGCATTCATTCCCATTCTGGTAAGGAACATTTTCATCTGTGCATGAGTGGTATTCTGCGCTTCATCAAGAATCACAAAAGCATCATCCAGGGTACGTCCTCTCATGAAGGCTAATGGGGCCACTTCAATGACTTTCTTTTCCATGAAACCTTCCAGTTTCTCATGCGGAATCATATCACGAAGGGCATCATATAAGGGTTGCAAATATGGATCAAGCTTTTCTTTAAGATCACCAGGAAGAAATCCCAGACTCTCCCCTGCTTCTACAGCCGGTCTTGTCAGGATAATTCTTTTCACCTCTTTATCTCTTAACGCTCTTGCCGCCAATGCTACACTGGTATATGTTTTTCCGGTACCTGCAGGTCCAATGGCAAAAACCATGTCCTTTTTCTCCGTTTCCTTTACCAGCTTTTTAAGATTGGTCGTCTTAGCTTTAATAACTTTTCCGTTAACTCCTTTTACAATGATATCCTGATCAAATACCAGTTGCTTCTCATTTTCGTCTTTAATATTCAATATGTTTTCAACATCTTTCAGTCCTATTGAATTGTTTTTGGAGATAAAACTGACAATATCATCCAGTTTTTGTTTCAGTATGTCTAAAGCTTCCTGATTTCCCATGGCAAAGATAAAATGATCTCTTCCTGTAATTTTAATGGTTGGAAAGCTTGATTTTATTAAGTTGAAATATTGGTTATTAACTCCATAGAAGATTTTCGCATCGATATCTTCCAAATCATATGTTAATTCAAACATGCAGTATTTTTATTTTTAGATTTTAAAATTAAAGCTTTTTTTCAAATTTATATCAAATTCTTTTCAACAATCTTTCGGGCTTTCTTTTTATTTTAAATAACTTTGCAATACTACACTATTCTATAAATTGCTCATGTCAATTATTACCCTTACTTCGGATTTCGGAAATTTAGATTACAGAGTTGCCGCTGTGAAAGGCAAAATTCTGTCTCTAAACCCTGAGGTTAATATTATTGATATAACCCACGACATCCAGGCATTCAACCTTATACAGACTTCGTATATTGTAAGAAATGCTTATAAATATTTTCCTAAAGGAAGCATTCATATTCTTTCTGTAGACAGTTTTTATAACAAATCGAGAAAGAATCTAATCTATAAAGCAGACGGATCTTATTTCCTGGCAGCAGATAACGGCCTTTTAAGCCTTATATTTTTTGATATTAAACCGGAAGCCATCTACGAGCTTACACTGAACAACCGTTTTGATGATGTTATCAGCTTTACTTCTACAGACATTTTTGTTCCAGCAGCAGTACACCTTGCCAATGGCGGACTTCCTGAAGTCATAGGAAGAAAAATAAATACTGCAAAACAACTCATGTTCCCACGTGCGGTTTATAATGAATCGGAAGGGATGATTATTGGCGAAGTGACTTATATTGACAATTTCGGAAATATAATATCAAATATCAATAAAGATTTTTTTGAAAACATCAGTAAAGGCTACAACAGTTTCACTATAAAATTCAGGAATTTAAGCCTTTCAAGAATATTTTCAAGTCACACGGAGGTGGTTTCGGACTGGAAAAGAGAGACCGAATTCCACGGACAGTCTGCTGCTATCTTCAATGATAGTCAGTTATTGGAGCTTACCATCTACAAGGGAAGCAAGAAAAACGGCGCTAAAAGCCTGTTTGGATTGAATGTAGGCGAGAATATTTATATCGAATTTAGCTAAGATTATATATTTCTTAAAAAAACCGATTTTTTTTATATATTTGTCAAAATCTAAAAATCAAAAATGGCAGAATACAAATTATTGCTTCCTTCCATGGGAGAAGGTGTTATGGAAGCGACAATTATCACTTGGTTGTTCAATGAAGGTGATAACGTAAAGGAGGATGACTCCGTAGTAGAAATTGCAACAGATAAAGTAGATTCAGACGTACCGACACCAGTTTCGGGGAAAATTGTAAAAATTTTAAAGCAAAAAGATGAAGTTGCAAAAGTAGGTGAAGCCATTGCTATTTTAGAAATTGAAGGAGAAGGCGCAGCTTCAGAAGAAGTAAAAACTGAAACACCGGCGGCTACTCCGGATGCTGAAACTTTAAACGCGATTGAAGAGCCTTTACAAACAGTAGCTGCTTCAAACGTAGAATTCTCAGGAGATCTTTATCTATCTCCACTCGTAAAATCTATCGCACAACAGGAAAACATTTCTGAAACTGAACTGAAATCTATCAAAGGAAGCGGTTTGGAAGGAAGAATTACTAAAGAAGATATATTAGCGTATGTTGCTAACAGAGGAAGCAAGCCAGCTCAGCAGGCGGCTTCTGCACCAGCAGCTTCTACTCCAAAACCGGCAGTATCTGCTCCGGCAGCTACCATTCCGGTAAGTGCAGGTGATGAAATCATTCCAATGGACAGAATGAGAAAGATCATCGCTGAAAACATGGTAAAAGCAAAACAAATTGCTCCACACGTTACTTCATTCATTGAAACAGACGTTACCAATGTTGTAAAATGGAGAAATAAAAACAAAGCTGTATTCGAAAAACGTGAAGGTGAAAAACTGACTTTCATGCCTATTTTCGTAAAAGCGGTAGTGAAAGCAATCCAGGATTTCCCAATGATCAATGTTTCTGTAAATGGTGAAAACATCATCAAAAAGAAAAACATCAACATCGGTATGGCTACTGCTCTTCCGGACGGAAACCTTATTGTTCCTGTCATCAAAAATGCTGATCAGCTATCACTTTCAGGTCTTGCAAAAGCTATCAATGACCTGGCTTACAGAGCAAGAAACAAGAAATTGAGACCAGAAGACACTCAAGGAGCAACTTATACAATTTCTAACGTGGGAAGCTTCGGAAACCTTATGGGAACACCGATCATTCCACAGCCTCAGGTAGCTATTTTAGCAATCGGATCCATCGTTAAGAAGCCTGCAGTTCTTGAAACAGCTGACGGAGATGTAATCGCAATCAGAAACTTGATGTTCATGTCTCACTCTTATGACCACAGAGTGGTAGACGGTTCTCTGGGAGGAATGATGCTGAAGCACGTTCACGACTATCTTGAAAATTGGGATCTGAACACAGAAATATAAGTAATTAGCAATGGGTAATAAGTAATTGTTGCCGATTTCAAATAAAAAGACCTTCGATTTATTTCGGAGGTTTTTCTTTTTTCAAATCAATTCTTTTGAAATTTTAAAACATCCAACAGTATTAATTAGAATTAACAAATGTTCAACAAAACATCAATTTAAACACAAAATCAACAATTAATCAATTATCACTTTGCATTATAATCGCTTTTTTAGCTATTACTTTTACAAGCATTAAATTTAAATACAAACAATCATAATAATATAATATGGATCCGGATTACAGAAAGTTTTTTGGTTTGACGAAATTGAATGAAAAACTCATTATCGAGATACATATCAACTTTCTTTAGGATAATATTTCGGTGATTATTATTGAAAATAATGATGGTCTGAAACGCTGAAATCATTTCAAAGTTTTTAAACGAAACATAATTTCCAAAATTTTACCGTAATTTCATCCCTCAAAACCTGCAAATGCTGAAAATTTTCGCCCTCATAAAAAGATCTCTCAAAAATTCCTTCGATAATATCCGGAACGAACAGCTGAAACACAATCTGCTTCAGGCCATTCCCTTTTGGATAGGATCTGTGATTACTGGTTTTTTTGCCGTGATGTACGCTCAGGTATTCGCGTGGGGTGAACATCTCATGAATTTTATTTTCGACTGGCATGCATGGATGATTTTCATTATTGCTCCCATTGGATTTGTATTGTCATGGTGGCTGGTGAAAGAATTTGCTCCCAATGCCAAAGGAAGCGGTATTCCACAGGTGATGGCAGCTGTAGAACTGGCTAATCCGAAAGAACATAGGAAAATCCGGAATCTGTTAAGTATTAAAATTATTTTTTTCAAAATACTGTCTTCCGTTATTCTTGTAATCGGAGGAGGCGCTGTGGGACGTGAAGGGCCTACCATTCAGATAGCAGGTTCTGTTTTCAGAAAAGTGAATGAATACCTTCCGGAATGGTGGCCAAAGATTTCCAAGAAAAATATGATTATGACGGGAGCAGCAGCCGGGCTTGCCGCAGCATTCAACACTCCGCTTGGAGGAATTGTTTTTGCTGTGGAAGAGTTGTCAAAAACCCATATCAATTACTTTAAAACGGCTTTATTTACAGCAGTAATCATTGCAGGTCTTACCGCTCAAACATTAGCAGGATCTTATTTATATCTGGGATATCCGAAGACCAATGATGTTTCCTTAATGGTTATGTTTCCAATTGTATTGGTTGCTGCTACTGCCGGCATTATGGCCAGCCAACTATCTGTTACCATGCTTAAAATCAATAGCTGGAAGAAGAAAAAACTGAAAACAGATAGAGCCAATGTTGTTTTCCTTATTGCTTCTGCTTTAATTATTGCTTCCATCGCTTATTTCATCAATAGAGAAGTTCTGGGATCAGGAAAAGAAATTATGGAACGCGTTCTTTTTACTAAAGACAAACACGAAGACTGGTATGTTCCTATCCTCAGAATGCTTGGCCCTGCACTTTCCTTTACTTCAGGAGGTGCTGGCGGAATTTTTGCTCCGGCTCTTACTGCGGGAGCAAGTATAGGTTCTGTTATTTCAGGAATTATTCATTTAACACCTAACGAAACCAATGTGGTGATTCTGGCGGGAATGGTGGCTTTTCTTACAGGCATTACGAGAGCTCCTTTTACTTCAGCCATTATTGTGCTGGAAATGACGGACAGACATTCATTGATATTTCATCTGATGCTGGCCGGAATGGTATCTTCTATTGCTTCCATCCTGGTGAGCAGACATTCATTATATGATGTTTTGAAGGTAAATTTTCTGGCGGAAATCAGATCCAAAGATGAAACTGAATCCAAAAATCAATAGCAAAGGTGAATAAACATTCTCAGGAAACGTTAACTATTTCACCAATACTCTTGCATATACGAAATATATTTTCTAATTTTGCACCTCGAAATAATTAACAAATTTTTTAACATTATGAACAATTACGAAACTGTTTTCATTTTAACTCCCGTTCTATCTGAGGCACAGGTAGAGGAAGCAGTGAACAAGTATGTAGATCTAATCAAAGAAAAGAACTGCGAAATCGTTGCTAAAGAAAACTGGGGATTAAAAAAATTAGCTTACCCAATTCAATTGAAAAAGAATGGGTTCTATACTTTAATCGAATTTAAAGGAGAAGGTACTGTAGTTGCTGATTTAGAATTAGCATTTAAGCGTGACGAAAGAGTAATCCGTTACCTTACTACAAAACTTGACAAGCACGCTGTAGAGTACGCTGTAACAAGAAGAGCTAAAGTAAAAGCAGCTAAAGCTTAATTATTAACCTTATTTTTTAAAAAAGACAAGACATGGCAATAGATGAAATGGCTAAACAAGCCTCAGCAGGAGGAGAATCAGAAGTAAAATTCCTTACTCCACTTGATATCAATACAAAATCTGAAAAGAAATATTGTAGATTCAAAAAATACGGAATTAAGCACGTTGATTACAAAGATGCTGATTTCTTATTACAATTTGTAAACGAGCAAGGTAAAATTTTACCAAGAAGATACACTGGAACTTCTTTAAAATACCAAAGAAAAGTTTCTGCTGCTATCAAAAGAGCAAGACACCTTGCTTTACTACCATACGTAGCTGACTTATTGAAATAAGACAAAAAATAAATAAAAGAAGAGGTATTCCTCTTCTTTTGTTGCTGAATACATCATTAATTCTAACTTGATTTTAGTTCACTCTAAAATCCCAAAAAAGGACAACAACAATGGATATCATCCTAAAACAAGACGTAGAAAACTTAGGACTTGAGTTTGATACAGTAAACGTAAAGCCAGGTTATGCTAGAAACTTCTTACTTCCTCAAGGAATTGCACTTTTAGCTACACCTAAAAACAAAGCAGCTTTAGAAGCTACTTTAGAAGCTAGAAAAGAAGAAGAAGCTAAATTAATCGCTGCTGCTAACG
>CBFQYI010000255.1:0-6644 GCA_965720825.1 uncultured Chryseobacterium sp.
ATCTTTAAATAAAAATGATAATGAAAAATGTATTTAACGTATTTATTGTTCCTGTCTTTCTCTTTTTTAGCTTTAAAGAGGGAAATATTTTAGTTCAGAATAAGCATTCAGAAACTTTGACAACAAAGAGCGACCGGATTATTTATTTGTTTTTCAAGGCAGATAAAGATCAGTCAGGAAATGCAAAAATTACGCTTCAAAGCAGTAAAATTGCAAACGGCAGACTAAAACATGTGCCTTCTTTTGAAAGAGATGACGTTCGTAAGGGTGATCTTGTAATCACATTAACAGGGTCTGACGGAAAAGAAGTAGGTAAACAGCTTGTGAAAGATCCTTTCAATCCTGAATTGGAGGTGTATGAAAAAGAAGGGATTTCCAGACATAGAGCTTCCCTTCAAAATACGGAATTCAGTGCCAGGTTTTCTTATTCTGAAAATGTACAGTCGGTAAAGGTTGAAAAAGCAACTGATGATAGAGTACTATTATTATTCACACAAAAACTATAATTATGAAAAAAACTTTATTATCCCTTTTAATCGGAAGCAGTTGTTTTGCACAGTCATTCGAGACTGTTCCTCTTTTACAGAATGGAGACAACAGTAAACGTGTTGTGATTGCCGTATTAGGAGACGGGTTTACCTCAGCAGAGCAAGCTGCCTTTACAACATCGGCTCAGAATACAGTCAATTATCTTTTTACCAAAAGTCCCTATACAGAATATAAAAACTATTTCAATGCCTATGCAGTAAAAGTGATTTCTACAGAATCAGGCGTAAAGCATCCTGGAACAGCAACAGATGTCACAGAGCCTGTGATTCCGGTAACGAATCCCAATAATTATCTCGGATCTACTTTTGATGTTGGCGTTCACCGCTGTATCTACAGTAATACAACCAATAAAGTAGGGCAGGTTCTTGCTGCGAATATCCCGGATTATGACATTACTTACGTGCTGGGTAACTCTACAGAATACGGAGGTTGCGGAGGAACTTATGCTTTTGCTTCACTCAACGGTTCTTCCAATGAAATTGTGGTGCATGAGCTGGGACATTCTTTTGGTAAATTAGCGGATGAATATTGGTTTTCAGGCTCGCTGGAATCCCCCAATAAAACACAGAACTCCAATCCCGCAACGATAAAATGGAAAAACTGGGTAGGATTGAATGGAGTAGGAGTGTACGCGCATGCTGAAAGCCCAACCTGGTTCCGACCGCATCAGAGTTGTGAGATGAGATATCTTAATCAACAGTTCTGCTCGGTATGTAAAGAGGCAATTATTGAAAAAATTCATAGTCTGGTTTCTCCTGTAGATTCTTATACTCCGGCAAATAATACAACTGTGGATGCTACATCCAATGTTACTTTCACGGTTAACGAAATCCTTCCTATTCCGAATACACTGGTCAATTCATGGAGTTTAAACGGAACGGCTCTTGGACAAACAGGAAGCAGCATTACTATCACTCCGGGACAACTTAACAATGGAAATAATACCCTGACGCTTTCGGTAGTAGATAACAATCCGCTTTTGAAAGTAGATAATCACAGTACACTCCATGTTACCAATGTTTCCTGGACTTTGAGCAAAACTACGCTTAAACTTTCGGAAGTAAAAGCTGAAGAGAGACGTTTTAGTATTTATCCTAACCCGACAGATGGAGAATTTTTCATTAAAGGCAAACAAGGCTTTTCAAAAGAGGTGAAAGTAGAAGTTTATGATGCCTCGGGAAAGCTTATTCCATCCCGATTTGAACTGAATGATTCTGCTATAAAGGTTGATATTAAAAACTATCCGGCAGGTACTTATCTGTTGAATGTAAAAGAAAATAAAAATCTGATTATTTCTCAGAAGATCATCAAAGAATAAATGAAACGAAACCGGCTCCAGCAGCCGGTTTTATTTTTCCAGTTTTTTCTCTGCTACAGGTATCCATTGTCCATCGTGACGGAGGAGGAGAATTCTATCAACTATGAATTTAGTTTTATATTCCATGGTTTCATATTTTTCCCAGGCTTTAAGATAATTTTCCCAGGTCAGATCTCTGAATCCGACAGTCATATGCGGGTGAAAAGAATACTGAGCAAAATTAAAATGCTCCTTTACCCTATGATAAAGCTCTGTTAATTGAATATTTTCTTTTGGCTGAATATAGAGTACAGGATTTTTAGGATTGGAAAAGCTTCCAAAGCCATCCAGTTCTACCTCAAAAGGTGTGATTTCCGTATTGATCTTCTGAAAAGCAATATGAATATCGTCCTCCAGTTCAATTTCTCTTGAAAAAGGAGGAAAGAGTGTAATATGAGCTTCATTTTTCAAAGCCCTGGAATTGGCATAATTGGTTGCCAGATCTTCTTTAAACACTTTTATTTCTTCAATAATTTCCTGAGGAGGATAAATGGCTATGAAGTACATTTTTTTCATACAGCAAATTAAAATATTTTACATTAATTTTTATACATAAGAAAATTATGCATAATTTTGCAATGTATATAAATCATTCTATGAAAAAGAATAGCCTCTATAAGGGTACTTTGCAGAATATTATTTTGAAGCTCCTTTCGAAAGAAGTGAAGATGTATGGTTATCAGATTACCCAAAGAGCCAAAGAACTTACGCTGGGTGAACTTGAAATGACGGAAGGTGCGCTCTACCCGTTGCTGCATAAATTAGAAAGCGATGGAATGATCACTTCCGAAATTCAGAAGATTAATGGAAGAGACAGGAAATATTACCTGTTGACTGAAAAAGGAAAAAAACAACAGGCAGAACAGGAAACTGAGATGAAAAGCTATTTACTCAACCTACAGACAATATTCAATATATGATGACCGAAGCGCAGGAAAATAAAATTACAGATTATCTGGTAGCCCAAGAGCTTTCTCTGGATATTCTGGTAGAAATCAGAGATCATATGATCAGTCAGATTTTGGATATTCAGAGCAATGAAAATATCAATTTTGAGGAAGCTTTTTTAAAGGTAAAAGAATCCTGGAATGGAGAGTTTACTATGGTCAATTACCTGCTGTTTTATCCCACTAAAATTCCTTTGATAGCCAAAAGAATTATTCAGGAGAAATACAGTGGCCTTTTCAAAAAATCTTTAATGGTAGCCTTTCTTGCTTTTGCAATTAATCTATTATTAATTTTTATGGCAGGAAATCAAGAGGAATATCAACTATTTTTCAGACTTCTCAATGGTTCATTTGTATTGACAACACTATTGATCTGGATTTTTAATTATAAAATCTGGAAATATATAAAAGCAGACTTTAAATACAAAGGAAAATGTCTTTATACCATGTATCAGCAGAATCTGGGGTTAATGGTTGTATGTGCCACTTCTATGACGCAGGTAGCATTGAAGAGCGGAGATTATGCATACCAGTTTTTCAGACAACAAAATTATACGGATGTTGTTGGGGTTCTGATAACCTTAATTTTTCCTTTTGTGTTGCAGACTGCACTTACTTTTGCTGTGCTTAACTTTATTGAACATAAAAAGAACCTGGTAAAAATGCTGGAATTTCTAAAACCTACATAGAAAGACGACCATTAAACCTACTGTTTTATCCTGAGTTGTGTAAGCGTATTCTCAAGATGATCAGTGATCTTTTTTACTTCAATATGAGGTCTGAAGATCACTCCTTTTCCTCTTTCTTCATCTGCAATATTAGACAGAATAATCACAGAAGTTTTGGTATCCGGATAATAGATGTTTAAGGAAGGAGAGCCTTTGATATAACCGCTGTGGAAATAAGAATTGGGTTGCCCGATATTAAGCATAATTCCATAGGCATAACCCATTTTTCCAAAAATAGCGTGGTGTCTTTCTGAGCTTTTTGCCATGAATAGTTTAAGGGTTTCCGGTTTTAAAATTTTTCCTCCATACAGAGCATTATTCCATGAATGAAGATCCTGAATCGTAGATAATATTCCTCCAGCGGGTGTCCCAATTTCTGATCCGCCTAATCTTTTCGGCATATTGGGAACTTCTGAGAATTTGGCAGTTGTCCCTACATAAGCACTGGCAAAATTATTCCCTTTGAAGATATTTCCTGTTGAAGAATGGGTCATTCCTGCTTTTTTGAACAGTTCCGATACATTCTCATCATATGATTTCCCGGAAACTTTTTCCACAATCTTTCCAAGAGTATTGAACCCGTCATTGGAGTAGAAGAAATCTGATCCGCTTTTGAACATGAGTTTTCCACCCATTAGATTCAAACCTGAAGTATGATTTAACAGCTGATGAATTGTGATGTTTTCATATTCTTTGATCTGAAATTCTTTCAGGTATTTTGAAGCTTTATCCGTGACATTCAGTTTTCCCTGTTCCATCTGAAGCAGGATCAAAACAGCAGTAAACTGTTTGCTCACAGATCCGATTGCAAAAATGGTATTGCTGTCAATTTTGGTTTTTCTTTTAAAATCTGAATAACCGTTTTCCCTTCTGTAAAGTGGAATAGAATCTTTAAAAACGGCAATACTTCCATTGAAATGATACTTCTTGAAAGTAGAATCAATCTGTTGTTCTAAAAGTGTTTTCTGAAAAGCAGCAATGGTAGAATCTACAATTGCTTTTTTATCAACATACGTCATTTTGGGTGCTTCAGTGGTACTGCATGAAAGCAAAGCACAGAAAAGGGAAAGGAATACTAAATTTTTGATCACAGGTGTTGTATTTTTTTAATGATGATTGATACTCTTAAATATACTAAAATATCCTAAAGAGCAGTAAGGGAAGCAAATTGCGTGCTAGGATGAGGTTTCGGAGCAATTTAATGTGGATTTAATCAATCTTTGTGGGCAATTTTCGTCTTAATAAAATTGTTCCTGCAATATAAAATAGTACATTGAAAAAGCCTGTGGAAAGAAATTCACAGGCTTATTTTAATATCAAATCACTGAACCAGAAAACATATTCTTCATCTTCTTCGTCAGGAGATGTTTTGGGTTTAGGATACGTTTTCTTTACTGTTTCTCCAATTTTAAACTGAATCGGATTTTTGAAAATGGGACCATCAAAAGTAAAAGTATGAAACTCTCCGTTTTCTCCGCATGGATCTACATTTTCAGGAAGATCGTCAATGAATTGCTGATCAATAATTCGTCCTGCAAAACTTTGATCAAGGTAAGATCCGTTGACACAGGTTACCATAGTTTTAAAACCAAGCTCTAAAAATTCATGGATGAGGTTGGACGTGTTTTGTTTCCAAAGAGGAAATACTGCTTTCATACCAATAGCATTTAATTGGTCTTCCCTGTATTTTCTCAGATCTTCCAGAAAGATATCGCCAAAGATGGAATGGGTAATACCCTGAGCCTTAATTTCAGTCATTGTTGCACTCGTGATTTGCTGATATTCTTCCATAGACGGTTCTTTAGGAAGCTCCATTTTGGTTAATGGGATTCCGAGGCTTTCCGCTTGTTTTTCCAGCAGAGAAACATGCACACCATGCATTGAAATCCTTTGGAATTCTTCATTAATACTTGTAAGCAGTGTAGAAATCTCATATTGATCTTCCTGTAGTATTTTATAAAGGGCAAGCGCAGAATCTTTTCCGCTGCTCCAGTTGAATAAAGCTTTTGGTTTCATTGTAAAATAAAAATCTCTCAAAAATAGGGAGATTCAATGGATTAATTTTTTTATTTAAAGAATTGATTTGAAAACAGGTGTAAAAGGATACAGTTCAGAATTTTACTGTTTCATATTTTTAATCTGTTCGTAAAATTTATTTTTGAGAAGGCTTTCTTTTTTTAATTGTTCGCTGGCTACTGTATCAATAAGTTTTGGGGTATGTAGTTCTTCAACATCGGTGTAACTGATTTCTCTAATGTACTTACTGTAAGAATCAAATGATTCATCCTCTTTTTTTCCATAGGTTGTAAGATAGATGTGTTGCAGGATCAGCAGTTCAGTCCAGTTCTTATGCTCATCAAATTTATAAGTGTTTTTGGTAAAAACATTGTCTCCATCGTTGCGTATTTCTTTATCGTAGATTATATTCCCGGAATCATCATAAGAAAGGAGACTGTGTGTCTTTTTATCTTCTTTTAGAGAGCCTTTCGGACCTTTGCTATAAACGGTTATCTTTTCAGCCTTATTTTTTGAAGAAAATGTTGTTTTCTCGGTGTATAAGAATTTTCCCGGTTCAGAATCTAAAGAATTATAAACAAGATCTCCGTTATCATTATATTCGAAAACTTCTGTTTCCTGATTATTTCCTACAAAATTATGGGTTTCTTTTTTGGTTACTTTTTCTGGGAATTTTGAATTGCCATAATGATAGATTCTTTCATATTTTAATTCTGACTTATTGGGAATACGCAATGCTCTTTCTTCTTTAATCATCCTTTGCTGTTTATCAAATGTGAGCTTCTTTTTTTCAATATTTGGTCCTGTACGTCTTTCAATAGAATATGTTTGAACAACTGTATTGCCTTTTTCAATATAATAATGATACTCCGTATAACTTCTAAATTCAAGGTTTCCATCTTCCTTGTTATAATCATATGTACTGATGAGATTACCAACAGTATCATAGGTGTATTCCATTATACTGTCATATTCATCATGGTGAACTATGATGTGAGAGATAAGCGCTTTGTCATTGTAAATGATTTTTGAATGGTATCCATCAGA
>CBFQYI010000256.1:0-6632 GCA_965720825.1 uncultured Chryseobacterium sp.
CCATCCATGGGAATTTGCAGAAATTAAGGACGAAGCATTTAAGCTTCCCGGATTTACTGTGAAAAATTCCGGGAAAGAGATGGTAGAAAGATTTGATTCATTTGTAGGCTGGCTGAAAGAAAAAGGACATAGATTCGGTACATTTCAGGAATTTCAAAAACAGATACAACGATGAAGATTGCTTTTGATGCAAAACGGTTTTTCCACAACACTTCGGGTCTTGGAAATTACTCAAGAGACCTTGTAAGAATACTTTCCGAGTATGAGCCGGAGAACGAATATCTGTTATTGAATAAAAACAAATCCGAGAGGGGAAAAGATATTCTGGAACACCCGAATGTTCACTTTATTGAAACCTCAAAAGGAAACCTGTCACGTCAGCTGAAAATGGGTAAAGATGCCCAAAAACTGGGAGCTGACATTTTCCATGGATTATCAGGCGAACTTCCTTTAAAATGGGATCCAAAGCCTATTAAAAAGATTGTCACTATTCATGATTTAATCTTTGTAAGATATCCGCAGTACTATTCTTTTTTTGACAGGAAAATTCACTTCTGGAAATTCAAAAAAGCCGCTGATACCGCCGATAAGATTATTGCGATTTCAGAACAGACCAAAAGAGATATTATCCAGTATTTAAAAGTTCCTGAGACTAAGATTGAAGTTATTTATCAGGGATGTCATCATGCTTTTAAAGAACAGCAGTCTCCGGAATTGATGGAAGATGTTAAAGATAAATTTAAGCTTCCGGAAAGGTTTGTACTGAATGTAGGAACTATCGAAGATCGTAAGAACCTTTTGAATGTTGTAAAAGCAATCAACGGTACAGAAATTCCTCTTGTAGTCGTGGGAAGAAAGACCAAATATTACCAGAAAATAGAACGCTTCCTGAAAAAAAATAAAATGGAAAAACAGGTTCTTTTCCTGGAAGGTGTTTCTATGGATGAGCTGGCCTGTCTCTATAAACTGGCAGATATTTTTGTTTATCCAAGTTTCTTTGAAGGCTTCGGAATCCCTGTGATTGAGGCACTTTTCTCCAAAACGGTTGTGGTGACAAGCAATGCCAGCTGTCTGCCGGAAGCAGGTGGAAAAGACTCTGTGTATGTGAATCCAGACAACGATCTTGATATCCGTGCCAAATTAAAATTTCTCTGGGAAAATGAATCTGAGAGAAAACGCCGTGAGGAAAAGGGTTTCGAGTTTGTTCAGAAGTTTAATGACGAACCCATTGCCAAAGAGCTTATGAATTTTTATCAAAAAATTATCTGAAAAAACGTTGCATTTTAAAAATAAATCCTACATTTGCATCATAATTCAAACAATGAAACCAGTATTTTTAGCATTACATCATTATCATCATCATCTCTGTTAGGCGGAATTGATTGATATAAGTATGTGCTAAAATCAAAAATAATTAAAACCGTCTGAGTAAATAGACGGTTTTTTTGTTTCCTGAATTCTCCTCAGAAATTTCAATAGATCAGTTTTTATTTGCTCGGACCCAAAAAAGGCAAAATGAGTAAATTAAAAATTGCAATTCAAAAAAGCGGTCGTCTTTACGAAGAGTCTCTTCAGCTTCTCAAAGACTGCGGAATCTTTGTTAACAACGGTAAAGACCAACTCAAAGTTTCAGTAGATAACTTTCCGATGGAAATCATGTACCTTCGGAACTCAGACATCCCGCAATATCTGGAAGACGGAGTGGTGGATGTAGCCATTCTTGGCGAAAATCTTCTGGTTGAAAAAGGTAAAAACATCACCACAATCCAGAAGCTTGGGTTTTCAAAATGCCGTGTCTCACTGGCTGTTCCCAAAGAAGTAGAAACCGATGAACTATCTTATTTTCAGGGCAAAAAAATTGCTACCTCATATCCTAACACTCTTAAAAACTTTTTAGAAAAAGAAGGAATCGTATCAGATATTCACGTTATTTCAGGTTCTGTAGAAATCGCTCCTAATATCGGCCTTGCAGACGGAATCTGTGATATTGTCAGCTCTGGAAGCACCCTATTCAAAAATGGATTAAGGGAAACAGTCACTTTACTGAAATCGGAAGCTGTTTTGGCTCAAACGCCTCAATTATCGGCTGAAAAAGAAGCCATTCTTGAAAAATTTGTATTTAGAATCAAGTCGGTTTTAAAAGCAAAAAACTCAAAATACATTCTGATGAATGTTCCCAATGAAAAAATACAGAAAGTAGCCAGTGTGCTTCCCGTATTAAAAAGTCCAACAGTCATTCCTTTGGCAGAAGAAGGATGGAGCAGTATTCATTCTGTTATTGATGAAGAACGTTTCTGGGATGTCATTGACGAACTCAAAGAAAATGGCGCTCAGGATATTTTAATCATTCCAATTGATAAAATGGTTATTTAGAAAAAAGCACGCAGATTATGCAGATAACGCAGATTTCAATGATAAATTGATACACAATCATCTGCAAAATCAGTTCAATCTGCGAGAGATTAAAAATAAAATTATCTTGAAAAAAACATGTAAGCAATAAAGAGTCTGAATAAAATAGCTTCAGCTTTGATCTTAATAAAACTTAACAACTTAAAAGAATTTTAATGGTTCAAAAAAATTAAAAAAGTACAATGAAAATATATAAATATCCCACAAAAGACACCTGGAAAAGCCTGGTAAAGCGTCCTGTTTTGGAGCAGAAGGAGATTTCAGGTCTGATTACAGAAATATTTGCTGAAGTTAAAAAAAATGGAGATCAAGCTTTAATAGAATTCAACAAAAAGTTTGATAAAGCAGAAACTAACACCATAAAAGTTTCTGATACTGAAATTCAGGAGGCTGAAAAACAGATCAACGATGAATTAAAAGAAGCTATTCAACAGGCAAAAGAAAATATCTCAAAATTTCACGCTTCTCAAAAGCAGGAAATTCAGAAAATAGAGACAACAAAAGGAGTTGTTTGCTGGCGTGAAAACCGTGCTATAGAAAGAGTCGGGATCTATATTCCCGGAGGTACGGCTCCTTTGTTTTCTACAGTGTTGATGTTGGCGGTTCCTGCAAATCTTGCCGGATGTAAAGAAATAATCCTTTGCACGCCACCGGACAAAAATGGAAATATTAATCCTGCAATTCTTTATGCAGCAAAACTTTGTGGCGTTTCGGAAATTTTTAAAACAGGTGGAGCACAGGCTGTTGCTGCTATGACTTTCGGAACAGAAAGCATTCCCGCTGTTTATAAAATTTTTGGACCGGGAAATCAGTTTGTAGTAGCTGCCAAAGAATATGCTCAGCGTTATGGAATAGCTATTGATATGCCAGCCGGACCAAGTGAAGTTCTTGTCATAGCTGATGAACAGGCTATCCCTGAGTTTTGCGCGGCCGATCTTCTTTCACAGGCAGAACACGGCAGCGACAGTCAGGTTGTTTTTATGACGACAGACCTTAAAGTGTTTGAAGAAACAATAGGGTGTGTTGAACAGCAAATCAAAGAATTACCTAGAAATGAATTAGCAGGTCAGGCTTTGGAAAACAGCTCATTTATTATAGTAAACTCGTTGGACGAAGCCCTTGAATTCAGTAATATTTATGCTCCTGAACACCTTATTCTGGCGATCAATGATTTTGAAAAATATATTCCGGAGGTTCAGAATGCAGGTTCCGTTTTCCTTGGAAACTATTCCTGTGAAAGTGCAGGAGATTATGCCAGCGGAACGAATCACACGCTTCCTACCAATGCTTATGCGAAGAATTACAGTGGAGTGTCGCTGGATAGCTTTGTAAAGAAAATAACATTTCAGCACCTTTCAAAAGAAGGGCTGCAGAATTTAGGAAAAACAATAGAACTCATGGCAGAAGCGGAAGGTCTGTTTGCCCACAAAAATGCAGTATCAATAAGATTAAAATAATAATTGTTGGAAAACGCAAAGACGCAAAATAATATTGTAAAATATATTTTTTAAGACGCAAGGATTTTATCTCCGATAAAATTGGATGCCAAATATTTTTATCTTTCGCAGATTCTGTAAATGAAGCAGATAAATATGAAAAATCTGTAAAATTTGTTAAATCTGTGGGGAAAAATAATGATACATCACTTGCTGAAAATCTTTGATTTTCTTGCGCCTTGAAGAAACATAAAGATTAAAAAACTTTGCGCCCTTGCGTTTACCCAAAAAAGAATTTAAACCATTAAGAAAAATGAAACTTTTAAGTAAAATTAAGATTCAAATACATTTGAATTTAGCTCAATGCTTAATAAAGATCGGAAGATATTTTCTTCACTATTCTTAATAACTCAATTCATCTTAATGGTTTAAAAATAGTTTTAAATAAACAATACAATGAAAAATAGCAGTATCAAAACTTTAGTAAGAGACAATATATTACAATTACAGCCCTATATCAGCTTCAGGGATCACAATGAATTCAATGCTCCGGTAATGCTGGATGCCAATGAAAGTCCTTTCGGGGAATGCAACCGCTATCCGGATTCTACCCAGAAAAAGCTTAAAAGCAAGCTTGCAGAGCTTAAAAAAGTTTCACCCTCACAGATCGCCATAGGAAACGGAAGTGACGAGCTGATAGACCTTATCACTAAAATTTTCTGTGAGCCTAAAAAAGATGCTATTCTGATGATGAATCCGTCATTTGCCATGTATGGTTTCTATGCAGCAATTAATGAGAATAAAGTTTTGAAATTGGATTTGAATGAAAACTTTGAAATCGTTAAAAATGATTTTTTAAAAGCAGCAGAAGATCCTTCACTGAAGATTTTCTTTTTGTGCTCTCCCAATAATCCTACAGGAAACAGTGTGGATGATATTGAATTTTATCTTCAGAATTTCAACGGCATTGTAGTGGTAGATGAAGCGTATATTGAATTTTCAGGGAAAAAATCAAGTCTGGAGCTTTTGGAAAAATATTCTAATCTGATTGTACTGCAAACCTTTTCCAAAGCATGGGGAATTGCAGGAGCAAGGGTAGGTATGGCTTACGCGTCTGAAGAGACTATCAGCCTGATTAATACGGTAAAAGCACCATATAATGTGAATGTTTTGAGTCAGGAACTTATTTTAAAGACGTTAGATGAAGAAAACATACTTCAGGAAAACGTAAACCGTATTCTGGAAGAGAGAACATGGCTGAAACAGCAGTTTGAAGGTATTGCATGTATTGCAAAAGTATTTTCCACAGATGCCAATTTCTTTTTGATCAGAATGAAAAATATTGATTCAGTATATACAAGAATGTTGGAACAGGAAATTTTAACTAGCAGAAGAGATCCGGCTATTCCCGGATGTATCAGAATTAATGTAGGAAACCGTGCAGAAAATGAGAAACTAATTAACCTTTTAAAAGGAATATAAATATAAACCATTAAGAAAAAAGAAGATAAAGAAAAGTTAAGTTTTATCTTAATGGTTGAAAAAATAAAAAAACATATGAAAAAAGTACTCTTTATAGACCGCGATGGAACCCTGATCATTGAACCGCCTACAGATTTTCAGGTAGATTCTCTGGAAAAGCTTGAGTTTTATCCGGGAGTTTTTCAAAACCTTGCAAAAATTGTCAATGAATTAGATTATGAATTGGTAATGGTGACCAATCAGGATGGATTGGGAACTGAGAGTTTTCCTGAAGAAGATTTCATAAAACCTCATGAGAAAATGTTGAAAGCATTTGAAAATGAAGGGATCATTTTTAGTGATATTTTAATTGATAAAAGCTTTGAATCTGAAAATCTTCCCACCAGAAAACCAGGAATCGGAATGCTGACAAAATATATCTATGGCAATTATGATCTTGAAAATTCCTATGTAATTGGTGATCGAAGTACTGATGTTCAACTTGCTAAAAATATGAAATCTAAAGCTATTTATCTTAATCAAAACTTAAATAGTGAAGCTGAACTGTCTACAACCGAATGGTCGGAGATCTATCAGTTCTTAAAATCCGGAATGAGGAAGGCTAAAGTCTCCCGTAAAACCAATGAAACAGATATCGAAATTGAAGTCAATCTTGATGGAAACGGAAAGTCAGATATTTCAACCGGACTTCATTTTTTTGATCACATGCTGGATCAGATTGCAAGACACGGAAATATGGATTTGATGATTAAAGTAAACGGAGATCTTGCGGTAGATGAACACCACACCATTGAAGATACAGGAATTGTGCTGGGAGAAGCTATTTTAAAAGCTTTGGGAAAGAAAAAAGGAATCGAACGATATGGTTTCCTGCTTCCGATGGATGACTGCATTTCTCAGGTGGCTATTGATTTCGGCGGCAGACCTTGGCTGGTTTGGGAGGCTCCGTTTAAAAGAGAAAAAATAGGGGATATGCCTACGGAAATGTTTTTTCACTTCTTTAAATCCTTTACAGATGCTTCAAAATCCAATCTGAATATCAAAGCAGAAGGAGACAATGAACACCATAAAATTGAATCCATCTTTAAAGCCTTTGCAAAAGCCGTTAAAATGGCAGTAAATCAATCGGATAGTAACTACAGTTTGCCTTCTACAAAAGGGAGTTTATAAATATGATCGCTATAATAAAATACAACGGAGGAAATGTAAACTCTGTCCAGAACGCCCTCAACAGGCTGAAAATAGATTCTGTGATCACTGATGATCCTGAACAGATTATAAAAGCGGATAAAGTAATCTTTC
>CBFQYI010000257.1:0-6632 GCA_965720825.1 uncultured Chryseobacterium sp.
GGAATAATATGAATTTTGTTTCCTTTTGTGATTTTTCCGTTTAATATTTGTCCGGAATATCCTCTGTAATCATGCAATTCTTCATTCTGAGGACGAATAACTTAATTAACCTTAAAACGACTACCATTATTTTTTTCTTCATGAAGCGTTACTTCTTCAAGATATTCCAGAAGTGAATTTCCTTCATACCATTCTGTTCTCGAAGATTTTGAAACAATATTATCTCCCTTCAATGCTGAAATCGGGAAATAACTTACATCATTTAATCCCAGATTTTCTGCAATTTTTCCATATTCTGATTTTATATTTTCAAAAACTTCTTCGGAATAATCTACCATATCCATTTTGTTGATGGCTACAGCAACTTTCTTCAACTGTAATAAAGAAGCGATGATGGAATGTCTTCTGGTCTGCTCAATGACACCTTTTCGGGCATCAATCAGAATAACCATTAGATCAGAATTGGATGCTCCGGTGATCATATTACGGGTATATTGCACATGTCCCGGAGCATCAGCAATGATAAATTTCCTTTTTGCGGTTGAAAAATAGCGGTAGGCAACATCAATCGTTATTCCCTGCTCTCTTTCTGCGCGCAGACCGTCTGTTAAAAGGGCGAGGTCTACTCCGTCTTCATTTTTGTTTTTAGAATGTTTTTCAAGGACTTCCAACTGGTCCTGTAAAATACTTTTGCTATCGTAAAGCAGTCTTCCGATAAGGGTGCTTTTACCATCATCTACGCTTCCTGCTGTTATAAATCTTAATATATCCATCCGATGTTAATTATAAATGATAAGTGATAAATTATGAATGATAATTGATGAAAATATTTGGTGTAATCATTGATCAATTATCTTTTATCATTGATTAAAAATAGCCTCCTTTTTTTCTGTCTTCCATGGCGGCTTCTGTTACCCTGTCGTCTATTCTTGTTTCGCCACGTTCTGAAATTCTGGTGGCTACTATTTCTTCTATGACAGCATCTATTGTTACAGCATTAGATTCTACAGCTGCAGTGCAGGTCATATCTCCTACGGTACGGTAACGGATTTTCTTGGTAGTGATGATATCTTCAGGTTCTAACACAACATGGGAAGAATTGGCAAGCCACTGTCCGTTAAAGTCGATCACTTCTCTTTCATGCGAAAAATAGATGGAAGGAAGTGCAATTTTTTCTCTGCGGATATAGTTCCAGATGTCAAGTTCTGTCCAGTTGCTGATAGGGAAAACTCTTACATTTTCTCCTTTGTGAATTTTTCCATTGAAAATATTCCAAAGCTCAGGACGCTGAAGTTTAGGATCCCACTGTCCGAATTCATCACGAACGGAGAAGATTCTTTCTTTTGCTCTTGCTTTCTCTTCATCTCTTCTGGCGCCTCCTATGCAGGCATCGAATTCAAATTCTTCAATGGTATCAAGAAGCGTGTAGGTTTGCAGCCAGTTTCTGCTTGGGAATTTACCTTTAGCCTCAGTCAGTTTTTTACTTTTTATTGTGTCTTCCACTTTTCTGACCACCAGATTCACATCTAACTGTTTTACCAGCTGATCACGGAAATCCAATACTTCCTGAAAGTTGTGTCCGGTGTCTACATGAACAAACGTAAACGGGATTTTCCCATGAAAGAATGCTTTTCTTGCCAGATGAGCCAGTACAATACTGTCTTTTCCTCCACTGAATAATAAGGCCGGACGTTCAAACTGACCTGCTACTTCTCTTAATATATAAATAGATTCGGCTTCCAGCTGATCTAAATAGTTTAACTGATGTATTGACATTTTTTATTTTTTTATTGATGAATATGCAGACCGCATTCTTTTTTGTTGGCATCTTCCCACCACCAACGGCCTGCTCTGAAATCTTCTCCTTCTTTGATCGCTCTGGTACAGGGCTCACATCCTATGCTTACAAATCCCCTTTTATGAAGGTGATTGTAAGGTAAATGATGATCTTTTACATACGTTATCACCTGTTCTGTCGTCCAGTGAAGGATGGGATGAAATTTTATGATCTTATTATCCGGATCCCATTCCAGCTGGGGCATATTCTGTCTGTTGGGAGAATGTTCAGATCTCAGACCTGTGATCCAGACTTCATAGCCTTCTAGCGCTTTTCTTAAAGGATGAACCTTTCGGATGGTACAGCATGCTTTTCTTTTTTCGACGGATTGATAGAATGAATCAGGACCATTTTCTGTGACAAATTCTCTGAGTTCTTCCATATCCGGATAATAGGCTTTGATGTTCTTTTTAAAGAAAGCTTTAGTGGAAGTCCAGGTTTCATAGGTCTGTTCAAAAAGTCTTCCCGTATCCAGGGTGAATATTTCAATATTTAAATCTTTAATCAGATGAGTGATGACCTGATCCTCGTAACTGAAACTGGTTGAAAAGATCACTTTGCCCGGGAATCTTTCAGTCAGTATTTGCAGTGCATTGGTTCGAAAAGAAGCTTCATTAGCCTCTTTCACAAGTTTTTCGAATTCATTTTCCAGACTGTTATTCATTTTGAATTGAGATTTAAGTCTTGCAAATATATATAAAATTCTATAACTCCTATCAAAATAGTAGAATTTAAATAAAAATTTTTTAATCCTTGTTAATAAACTTAGTAAGAGTGGCTTCCATCATGCTTGTTCTGGTCTTTTCACGAACGATCATTAATTCTTTTCTCAGATAGCAGACTGCTTCGTCTACACAGTCGTCACACGCTTCGTAAAAGTTTAAAGAAACACATGGCGTAAGCGCAATAGGACCATCAAAAATACGGTAAATGTCTGCTAATGAGACTTCATCTGGTGATTTCAGAAGATAGTATCCTCCTACTTTCCCCTGCTTGCTGTTAACGAGTTTAGCTCTTTTAAGTTCGAGAAGAATTTGTTCCAGAAATTTCTTGGGAATGTTTTCGTCTTGTGCAATAACGGAAGTTGGCAGAAAGCCCTGGTTATAATTCCTTGCTAATCTGACCATTGCTTTAAGCGCATATTTGCAACGTTTCGACATCATAATTTCTGCAAGGTATGATAAATTATCTGATAAATGAAATGTTTTATGGTGAAGGAGTTGAAAGTGGAAGTATATAAAACCACCCCGTCAAAAATTCTTTGAATTTTCGCCACCCCTCCAAAGGAGGGGAATTTAAAGACTTTCGTTTGTAATATGAGACACAAGTTTACTCTTTCTGTAAAATAAAATAAGCCAGTTCTCTATCTTCTCGTGCAAGATTTTCAATTCTGTTGAAGCCGCTTTTCAGAAGTACTTTTTGAGAACCGATATTATCAAGATCGGTTACCGCAACGATGTCCTTTTCAGGATGTAATGAATAACAATAATTAACAAGTGCTTTACATACCTCTGTTCCTAGTCCCTTTCCCCAATAATTTTCTCCTAAGGTATACCCTATTTCTATCTGTTCCGGATTATCAAGAAAGACTCTTGCCAGACACATTCCTACAAAATCATCAGTTTGGGTGTTGAATATTCCCCATCTGCTGAATGATCCTGCTTCATAATCTGACAGTGCTTTGTCAAACATTTCTTTATACTCTTCAGGCGTTTTGTAAGGCAGATACCGGGTTACATTCTCATTTTCAAAAAGAGTAGAGAATAAAGAAAATTCTTCAGGCGTAAATTTACGAATAATGATCGTGTCATTTTTATATTTCATAGAAATGAATAAAATGTAAATGTTTAATTCACGAATAAAATTAGGTAAATAAATCTGAAATTATAACTGAATACCCATTTAATATAAAAAAAATGGGCTTAAAATTAAACCCATCATTGCTGAAAATTTGAAAAAATAATACATCCACTATAGGATTTTCTCAAAATAAGTCTGTTAGATGCAATTGGAGCAATAGCTTTGGTAAATTTAGTAAGGTGAAAGAAAAAAAGATGAGCTCAATGAGCCCATCTTAATCCTGTACCATCTCAAAAATACAGTTAGCTAAAATATGGATGTTTGACAAATTTATAGTTAAAATAAAACCTTTTACTAACAATCATATTGTAGCAATATACCTTTGGATCCTATTTTTTAATGAATTTCTGAGAAGATTTCCCTAAAGAAGTTTCAATATCAATTAAATAAGTTCCGCTTAGGAAGTGTTTAACATCCACCTTATCACCAATGATTTTAGCATTCATTTTTCTTCCAAACATGTCGTAAACAGAAACTGATTTAATTTCCCCTTTTGTTTTAATAGTCAATACATCAGAAACTGGATTTGGATAGATAGATGTTTCTGTGTGTGTTGTATCAACTTCTGCAGTGGATAATAGTGCACAAGGTGTTGTAATACTGCCATATGGTTGTGTATTGTATCTAAACTCAGTTACAGAATAATTTGAACCATTTGCCCCCACAGTCAGTTTGAAATAACCGTTAATGTTGTAGCCTTCGAATTGGTTTCTAAAACCAACATAGGCTGTTTTCCCTGACCAGGTAGTATATGTAGGAGTATACACGTCCAGTTGTCCGGGAGTACCAGTTGGATAGCCTATATTATTTGCATTGGTTATGGTAGTACAGGCCGGAATTAAACTGATATTTCTGGTTCCTGGTTCGCATACTAATCCTTTCCAATAGGTTTCCAATTTTAATTGATTGGCAGCATAATACCAAGCGCCATATCCTGCATCATCACTAAGCTCCGGGTTAATAATAAAATATTTCCAAGTTGCTCCGGAGTTGGTGGTTACGGTTGTTGGTGTTGGGTTGGCATAGCTTTCCAGAGGAGTCCCTGTAACTATTTTATAAGGATCTTTATAAGAAAAAGTTAATGCTAAAGCTGTCGTTGACCCTAGTGAAGTTGTGCCTCCTGTTATAGCTGGATTCAGGAATGTAATTGATGAATTCAGGACCTGGCTTTTAGGGTGACTGGTTGCCGCTCCATTTATGGTAAGTGTAGCAGTTGTTGGGCTTGTAACTACTATACTTGCTGTTAGTCCTGCTGGTAATGAAGAAGAGAAATGGGTTCCTGCAGTAAGAGTTGTTCCATTTGGTACGGCAAATGTTGCTGAATTTAATGTAATTGTTGATGTAGGAGCAGAGGCTACTGTTCCATCTAATGACACCCTACCACTATTGTCTAAGTTCTCTGTAAATGTACTGTTGCTAAGGGTTAGCCTAGGTGGAGTATTAGCAACTCCGGTTGCTGCTAAGTTAGCGGGTTGCCATAAGTTTATTCGCGAAGGATGATTTAATGCAGCTATCATTCTGTTAATCTGTCCAGTGGTAAACATTTTATAACATCCGGCAGAACCGTTGTATCCCATATAGTTTTCGACGTTCACTTTTTGTCCAAGACAATTGTTACCCGTTGTACATCCTAATCCGGAAGAATTATTTTCTACAGGGGTGTCAGCCACTCCGTCACCATCATTATTTGGGTTTGCAGTTGAACAAAGAACATTGAACGTATGTTGAAGATTTAGCCAATGCCCAAATTCGTGCGTGAATGTATCAGAAAACTCGTTTGAAGCTACTGTTCCTGCAGCATTAAATATATAACGTCCATTATAAACAACTCTGGCTGTATTTACTGAAGTCATGTATGAATCCGGATACCAGGCAACTCCTGATTGATATAAATCTTTATTAGCATAAAGATCATTTTGGATATACACATTCATATACTTTGTATTATCCCAGGCATCTGTACCAACTTGTGCATCATATCCACCACCGTTGCCATATCCGCCTTTGAAAGGATGAAATACCACTCCGCTGGTTGCTTTTCCGGTTGGATCAATTTTAGCTAATCGAAATTCAATGCTTAACGTTCCTCTGATAGATTGGAAGTCAGGATCTACAGTGTTTGAATCAGTGTTGATGCCATTGAAATTTAAGTTAATTTGTTCCAGTAAGTCGACTACTTTTTGGTAATTTACTTTTACATTACTTTGAGATTCTCCATACACATGGAAAACCACAGGGATAATGTAGTTTGGATTGTTGATTGACCTATTCAATGAATTTTTGTTTGATCCCATTTTTTTTTATGAAATCTTTGGTGTATTTCTCAAAATTTTCATATTCAACCTTAGATTCAGGATGCAGTTCAAAATGTTTTTTCATCATTTCATCTGCTTTACACTCATGGGGTCTGTTTTCTTGAGCAAAACCTATTATTGGAAATAGGGAAACAAGTAGTAGTAATTTAAATTTTTTCATAAATTTTGGATTTGGTTGTTAATAAATTATTTAAATAATCAAATTGTTTTGGGATTAATTTGGTGTGTGTTATGTGATGTTTTTTAATTAAATCTTTCAGGGTTGAATATCTTTATCTCAACCGTTGGCTTTTCGTCATTGGCAAGTTCTGAAACTGTTTTCCCAAAAACAGGTCCTAGGCTTAATCCCATCATTCCGCCGCCGCCTGCAATAATTAGGTTTTTGATTTTGGAAGACTGTCCCAGATAAGGTAGTCCATCGGGAGCGCAGGGTCTGTAGCCAAACCAGATTTCGGATTCTTTTGGGGTTTCAACCTTGAAATCGGGTAAATATTTTGGGATAGACTGGATGATTCCTTCTACCCTTTTCATATTAATTTTATCCTGATGGGAAGCCAGCTCCATCGTTCCGCCGAAACGGATCTGTCCGTTCATTGGAGTCACTGCTACTCTAGCTTCGA
>CBFQYI010000258.1:0-6560 GCA_965720825.1 uncultured Chryseobacterium sp.
AAGTTTTTTCTTATCCCTTGCCTGCGTGGTTACTCTTAATTCCTGCAGTGATTATTTAGAGGTAGAAAATCTTTCCAATACTGCTGAAAAGCAACAGTTTGACTCAGCACCAGACACTTTTGCCGCCCTTGTGGGAGTTTATAACAGTGCCATGGGTGACAATACCTATGGGCAAAGAATGAATCTTATTCTTTCCCAATCCGGAGATGATCTCAGAACCTCCGGAGATTATAATGCTAATGACAGAAGAGGAATAAGCTGTTTCGGAGCAGTTCCTACCAATACAGAATTATTAAGACCTTTCCTGGATACTTACACGGGAATCGAAAGAGCGAATCTTGTGATCAAAAATATTCCTCTTTCTCCTGTTTATCAAACCGGATCTGCAGCTGATAAAAAGTTGATGGATCGCTATCTGGGAGAAGCATTAACACTGAGAGCATTGTTTTATTATGATCTTATTAAAAACTGGGGTGATGTCCCTTTTCAGGATGTCCCGTCTGCAGATCTGCCATCCGTTTATATTCCAAAAACAGACCGTGATGTCATCTATGAAAAACTTCTTGATGATCTGGCAAAAGCATCTGCTCTTGTACCATGGAAATCGGAAGGAGGAACTACGGCACAAAGACTTTCCAAGGCAGCAGTAAAAGGATTAAGAGCGAGAATTGCACTGGCAAGAGCCGGATATTCTTTGAGAAGAAGCCCACAATTGATGGTACAGGGTACAAATCCTCAGAAATATTATCAGATTGCTTATGATGAATGTAAAGATATCATCACTTCCGGACAGCACAAGCTGAACCCAAGCTATGAAGGACTTTTCAGATCTTTGCACACCAACACTCCGGATACAACAAATGAAATTATTTTTGCGGTCGGAGCTTTTGGCGGAAACTCAAGAACAGATTCAAAAATCGGTTATTATAATGGGTTAAGACATGATGATTCTGACTGGAAATCTGCTGGTGGTATCAGTGCCATTCCTACCTATTTTTATGAGTTCAGTAAATATGATTTGAGGAGAGATGTTAATATTGCCATCTTCAGGGTAAGCACTTCCAAACAGGAAGATCTTCAGACTTCCATCAACTGGAATGACGGAAAATTCAGAAAGTCGTGGACGAGTATTACCGGAACTTCTCAGAACCTGGGAATCGACTGGCCGCTGCTAAGATATGCAGACATTTTATTAATGTTTGCTGAAGCGGACAATGAACTTCACAGTGCACCTTCTCAGGAAGCCATTGACGCCGTAATGGCTGTAAGACAAAGAGCTTATACAGGGAACGTGGGTCAGGTAGGAACCATTCCCACTTCCAAAAATGACTTCTTTAAATATATCGTTCAGGAAAGGCTATTGGAATTCGGAGGCGAAGGGTTGAGAAAATATGACCTGATCCGCTGGAATCTTCTGGAAACAAAGATCAATGAAACCAGACAGAAACTTACAGATTTCATGAATGGTACCGGAGCTTACGCGAATGTTCCCGAGTATATTTTTTATAAAAAACCAGCTTCTACTGTAGCCAATTATGTGCCTACAAAAACGGCTCAGCAAAACGTTCTGGATATGGATATTTATGTGAACGGAATCAACAAAGCTGATGTTTTCTATAATCCCAATCAAAGTGTTGCCACCCCTTCAGGGTATACAAAAGTAAACTGGAGACTGGCTATGACACAACCTTATATTAGTGGAGATCCGGTGAAAAGTTATGCGTATTATTTCCAGCCCAATAAAAGGGAACTTCTTCCTATTGCGCTGGATGTCATCAATTCAAATTATAATCTTACCCAGGATTACGGATACTAGATAGTTTAACATTCATATCAAAATACAGACTGTCTTCCACCAAGATCAGTCTGTATTTTACTTCAAAACTGCTTTATGAAACATTCCATCTTTTTTAAAAACACGGCTCTGTTTTCTGTTGTTCTGATGGCTTTATTCAGCCTTCTTTCTTTCAAAACCAAGGATAAAACCATCGTGGTTTCGAAAGACGGAAAAGGTGATTTCACAACCGTTCAGCAAGCAATTGATGCTGTTGAAAACAGTTCTTCAACAAGAACAAAAGTTTTTATTAAAAACGGAATTTATAAAGAAAATATTATCATCCCGGAAACAAAAGGAGCGATATTGCTGGAAGGTGAAAATCCAGAAAAAACCATCATTACTTATGATGATTATGCCTCAAAAAAGAATGCTGAAGGAAAGGAAATCGGAACTACAGGTTCATCCACAATATTTATTTACTCAAATGATTTTACTGCGAAAAATATTTCATTTGAAAATAGTTCCGGAAGAGTCGGACAGGCAGTTGCCGTATTGGCTTCCGGTGACAGAATTGCGTTTGAAAACTGCAGATTCCTGGGAAATCAGGATACCCTATATTTAAAAGGAGCTCAGGATCTTGAAGACAAAACAAAACCGTCAAGAAACTACTTTAAAAACTGTTATATCGAAGGAACAACGGATTATATTTTTGGGGCGGGAACTGCTGTTTTTGAGAACTGCATCATTTACTCCAAAGAAACGGCAAGCTATGTGACAGCAGCTTCTACTCCACAGGGAAATGAATTTGGGTTCGTTTTTATCAATTCAAAAATTATTGGAAATGCAAAAGACCATTCCGTTTATCTGGGAAGACCATGGAGACCTTTTGCCAGGACAGTTTATATCGACTGTGAGCTTAACTCAACGATAAAGCCTGAAGGATGGCACAACTGGAACAAAACGGAAGCAGAAAAGACCACATTGTATGCAGAAAGCAACTCAAAAGGAGCCGGAGCTACTATTGCTCAAAGAGTTCCGTGGTCACATCAATTAAATAAAGAAGAAAGAAAAAAATACACTCCGGAGAACATTCTTAAAGGAAATGATCACTGGAATATAAAAAAGAGCTTACAATAATTCATACGAGCATCTTCAATCATGACAAAAAACTTCATCAAAATATTCACCACAGGGCTTTTATGCAGTATTTCTACGCTGGCTAATGCGCAGGAAGTATTGAGTTTTCCCGGTGCTGAAGGTTTTGGAAGATTCACAACAGGCGGACGTGGCGGAAAGGTCTATTTCGTAACCCATCTGAAAGACGATAACTCTGCAGGAAGTTTAAGATTCGCTTTGAATCAAAAAGGTCCGAGATATATTGTATTTAAAACCAGTGGAACCATTTACCTGCAGTCTCCATTAAAAATAAAAGAAGGCGACGTCACCATTGCCGGACAAACCGCTCCCGGAGACGGAATTACGATTGCCAATTATGAAACATTTGTAGCTGCAGATAATGTTATCATCCGTTTCCTAAGATTCAGAATGGGAGATCAGAAAAAATTTGAGGGTGATGCTTTGGGAGCAAGATTTATCAAAAATCTGATGGTAGATCATTGTTCTATGAGCTGGTCTACAGACGAAACAGTTTCCGTTTACGCCAATGAAAAAACCACTCTTCAATGGTGTCTCATTGCAGAAAGTCTGAGAAATTCTGTTCATCAGAAAGGTGCTCATGGCTATGGTGGAATTGCAGGAGGTAAATTCGCATCCTTTCATCATAATATCTATGCGCATCACGACAGCAGAAATCCAAGATTGGGTGAATACGCAGGAAGTCAATTTGCGCTGACAGATCTCACCGACTTCAGGAATAATCTGATCTACAACTGGGGACACAACAGCATCTATGGAGGTGAAGGAATGAACGTGAATATCGTTAATAATTATTACAAACCCGGACCGGCAACACTTACAAGACAAAGAATTGTCGCCATCGATAAAAATGAAAATCCGAAAACAGAAGTTTATCATATCTGGGGGAAATACTACATCAACGGAAATGTGATGGAAGGAAGTCCGGAAATTACCAAAGATAATTGGACAGAAGGTATTTTCAGCCAGATGAAACCAAGCTACAATTTAACGGAAAAGGATAGAAATTCTATTAAAATCAATCAACCTCATGATATTGAAAATAACATCCAAACCCATTCTGCGGAGGAAGCTTACAGGAAAGTACTCAAATCCAGCGGAGCAAGCCTGGTAAGAGATACTGTTGATCGTCATGTGATAAAAGATATTGAAACCGGAAGCTTTACTTACACAGGCTCAAAAGGAAGTAAAAACGGTATCATTGATTCCCAAAATGACACAGGAGGATTCCCTCTTTTAAAACAGGCAAAACCTCTCCCCGATTCGGACAACGACGGAATGCCGGATGAATGGGAAGTCAAACATCATTTGAACCCAAAATCAGCCAATGCCAACGGCCGGGATCTGGATAAAAACTATGACAATATAGAAATCTACATGAATGATATTGTCCGTACAATAACCGATGAACAAAACTAATAACCATGAAAACTCATCAACAGAAACCGGTAACCCAACAGGAAAAAGTATGAAACTCAGTTTATTTAAAATAGTCATAGCCGCCGCTTTTATCAGCACAAATCTTTCAGCACAGACTTCTGTGATTGAAACCATTAAGAAAAACCCAAAAGCGCCATTTTCTTACGCTGAACTGTCTGTAAAAGAAGGCGGAAAATGGGAAGGCAATCAATACATTGGAGGGACTTTCAAAAATGTTCAGGAACTTACGATTCCTGAAGCTCATACAGATCATTCATCTTATATCAGGTATGAAGGAATCGGTCTTGAAAACAATCAGATCGGCTACAGACTTTACCTGGACTGGAGAAATGCTACAGATATTTTCGGTAAAAAAGTAACAGAACTCGTATTGCCGGAAGTGGGACAGGACGGCTTTGAATCTTATCATCACGATGCCGCATGGGGACAGGATATTCTGAAATCCGGGCGTACCATTGGAATTGGTTCTTACGGAAGATATGATGAGCAGAATGATTATGTGGAAACCTTTAAAATTGTAAAAAGCACGAATGCAAAAGTAATTAATGAAAAAGATCAGTCTTATGCCCTTATTACTTACAAAGGCTGGAAAACCTGGGGCAATGCTGTAGATTTGCAATCAAAACTGACGATTTTTCCCAAAGACCGCTTCGTAAAAGTAGATTTGAATCTGAACAATAGTCTTTCAGGTATCTGCACCGGAATTGTTGCCTTCAAAGATATTCCCATGAAACAGGGAATCAGCAAAAATAAAAAATGGGCTTATATTGCTACTTACGGACAACAAACTCTGGCCCAAAAAGATGACAATCTGGGAATGGCAGTCTTCTATCCGCTGGAAAGCTTTGATAAATATGTGAAAACAAAATCTACCCATACCATCGTCTTCAAAAAGACTAAAAATGTATCCTATTACTTTCTGGGAGCCTGGTCTCAGGAACCCAACGGCTTAACAACCGAAGAATCTTTTTACCAGGATCTTGATCAAAAACTGGATATTCTCGATCAAACTCATCAACTTTAAAGTTTAACATTATGAACTTTATCAACAACACTATTAAAATCTACGCTGTGGCCGCTGCCTGTTCCGGATTCTTTTTTTCCTGTGCACAAAAGCCATTGCAAAATACTTCATCAGACATACAAACGGAAGCCAACGGAAAAATTTCGGCTAAGCTTCCATGGTCTCAAAGGATGCTTCTTTCTGAAATAAAAAGATTTCCGCAAGCCTGGATGCTGGATTACAACAAAGCCCCGAAATGGAGCTATCCAACAGCAATTGTCCTGGAAGGAGCAGAAAGATTATACGAAAAAACAGGGAACAAAGAATATTATCAGTATATCACAACCTTCGGTGATACCATGGTAAAAGAAGATGGAAGCATTGTTTCTTACGATCTTTCCAAATACAATATCGACATGCTGAATTGTGGGAACGTTCTTCTTTACCTGTATCAACAGGAGAAAAAAGATAAATATTTAAAAGCTTTACAAACCCTGCGTTCTCAGATAGATGGTCAGCCAAGAACTTCAGAGGGCGGATTCTGGCACAAGAAAATTTATCCCAACCAGATGTGGCTGGATGGATTATACATGGGCGAACCCTTCTATGCGCACTACACTCACTATTTTTCAAAAGGAGAAGAAGCTGAAAAGGCTTACCATGATATCATCAATCAGTTTGACCTGATTCAAAAGCATCTTTTAGACAAAAAAACAGGACTGCTCTACCATGCCTGGGACGAAAGCCGTCAACAGGAATGGGCCAACAAAGAAACGGGACTTTCCCCCAATTTCTGGTCTAGAGCTATGGGCTGGTACGGAATGGCTATGGTAGATGTTTTAGACTATTTACCTCAGAATCATCCCGGAAGAGCAAAATTACTTTCTTACTTACAATCGTACTGTGATGCTGTCATCAAAGTACAGGACTCCAAAACAGGACTTTGGTATCAGGTATTGGATAAAGGCGGAGAAAAAGGCAACTATCTGGAAGCTACAGGCTCATCTATGTTTGTATACACCATGATAAAATCTGTAAACAAAGGATATTTACCCCAATCCTATAAAGCTTACGCAAAAAAAGGCTATGAAGGAATTATCAAAAACCTAATCACAGTAGATGAAACTGGTGTAGTAAGCTTAAATAAATGCTGTGCAGTAGCCGGATTAGGCGGAACACCCTACA
>CBFQYI010000259.1:0-6549 GCA_965720825.1 uncultured Chryseobacterium sp.
TAGTTCTTTCTTTTCATCAGATTTTACTGTTAATTTCTTTCTAAACTGAAATTGTATACACAATTTTCACATTGATATCTTTATTTTCCTATGCTATTTCCTTACGTCTTATTCAGCATTACCAAAATAATATTAATTGGCTATTCTTAATATGGAAACCTGGGTAGATTTTTGGAAAAGATTCATTCCCGTTCCCGTACAATTTCCTGACTGCCCTCTCCCCAATTCAATATTCCATACATAATTGGAAGTGATTCTTGTAGTAAATGTAATACTTCCTCCATGGTTTGATAGAACACCGACCGAATGAGATGCTGTACTATGTACCCTTTGAACACTGGAACTCCCAACCGGAAAATCCACAAAATAAGAAGAAAGATTACAGGATCCATTGTTATGGTCTGCTTCATACGTAAAAGTAATCGCGTACAGACCTGGAGTAAATGTGATCTGAGAAGCTCCCGGATAAGAAACCCCGCTGCCTGAACTGTTAGCTATCTCCAATACAGGAGCAAGAATCTGTGTCTGCCCAGCAGTTTGGGTACTTAAAAAATTACCCATAGTAGAATTTAATTGATAAATGGCCGGTCTTGGGATACCCAAAGCATTCAAAGTAGAAACATTCACAATAGCACTCCATTGGCTGCCATCATTATAATACAGTCCAGGGATCACATTGTTAGGAGAAGTGCCGGCTGTTGCCGTATTATAAACTACCATACCTGTTACATGTGCGCCAAGTGGTGCCGGAGAGTTGGTACTTGTCAGAGCAACCCGTGGAGGTAAAAGCCCTTTGTTTGTCGAAACAATATCCAATGCTGCATTGGGATTCGGATTTGGAGTATTAATGCCTATACCTCCCGTTTGAGCAAAAGTATGAGCTGATAATGACAATACCACCATTGATAAAATAATTTTTTTCATCATTTTTTATAAATTAAACGTTGTTCTTTAAAATTGTGTTTTATACTGACTTCATTGTAATAGCTACCCGAAGTCATTATGTCGATGTAAATTTTAAGCAAATCCGAGATCAACGGTACAAAGATATTCAATAAAACGCATTACCCAAAGCATATTACTGAATATCAATTAATTAGCAAACAATGATTTAAAAAAAACTATTTAATTTATTAAATGATTAAAAAAAATTAAAAATTAAACAAAACACTCCCCCATGTAAATCCGCTTCCGAATGCTGAAAGAAGTACAAGGTCTCCTCTTTTTATTTTTCCCTGCTCGATCGCTTCACTTAAAGCAATAGGAATAGAAGCAGCGGTGGTGTTTCCGTATTTCTGAATATTGTTGAAGATTTTTTCGTTCGGTAATCCGAATTTCTCCTGTACAAACTGAGCAATTCTCAGGTTCGCCTGATGTGGAATGAACATATCAAGATCTTCAACTGTTTTTCCTGCTTTGTTCAATGCTTCCATCATTGTTTCAGGGAATCTTGTTACGGCATGCTTGAATACAAAGTTACCGTTCATGATCGGATATACTTCTTTGTTGGTTACATTTTCAGGCTCTTTTCTCATTCTGTCACTCCATCCGAATTTTGAACCCGGGAACTGAGTACAAAGTTCATCTGCATATTTTCCTTCGGAATGCATATTTACGGCTAAAATATCTCCTGAATTTTCATCTTCTGAAGCTGAAAGTACAACAGCTCCTGCTCCATCTCCAAAAATGACAGATACTCCTCTTCCTTCGTCAGAAAAATCCAGTCCGAAAGAGTGAACTTCCGCTCCTACCACAAGAATATTTTTATAAGTACCTGATTTAATAAATGCATTCGCAACACTCATAGAATATACAAATCCGGAACATTGATTTCTCACGTCCAATGCCCCGATGGTATCACATCCCAACATATCCTGAAGCAATACCCCACTTCCAGGAAAATAGTAATCCGGAGAAAGGGTTGCAAAAACAATAAAATCAATGTCTTTTGAGGTAAGACCAGCATTCTGAATGGCTTTTTCTGAGGCTTTAAATGCTAAATGAGCAGTAGTTTCCTGAGCGTCATTCCTGTTTTTCCTGTGTCTTCTTTCCTTGATACCCGTTCTTTCCGTAATCCATTCGTCATTGGTCGTCATGAGTTTTGCTAAATCATCATTGGTAACAACGTTATCTGGAACATAAAATCCCACCCCTTTTATGGTACTTTTAATCATATAGTTTTTTAATTTTGGCAAAGATAAAACTTATTTAACACATAGTTTTTCAAAATATTAGTATTTTTACTTTATGCCAATTGATACGATATACAGAACCTCCCAGTGCGAATGGGTAGATGTAGAGGCTCCTACTTTAGAAGACCTGAAATTTCTTCATGAAAGATATGAAATCAACAATCTTCTTCTGGAAGATACGATGGATCCTAACCACCTTCCGAAATATGAAGAAGACGGGAATGTAAAATTCTTTCTCCTTCGGGAAAGCACAGAGCTGGAAAGAAAGAATCTCAATACCATCAGTGATATCAGCACCAAAATTGGAATCTTTCTGGTGGAAAATACCATTATTACCATCCACAGGATGAAAACCAGAAGTATTTCCGAGACCAAGAAAAAGGTTTCTTTGATTCAGGAAGACCTTAAACCTCAGCAAATCATGTTGATGATTGCTATATTGATCATGAAAAGTTTTGATGATGAATCTTTAAGTCTTTTTGAAACCATGGACAATATTGAGAATGAGATTTTCCTTAAAAACACCAATCATACCAGCCAGATCCGCCGTCTTTACAAGCTGAAACGAAAATCCGGACTAAACTCCCGCGTGCTGGTAATTTCTACAGATGCTATTGATAAATTTAAATTATTGAATTTACAGGACTCCGAAATTGTCGATTTGAAAGATAAGCATAAAGATGTTGTGGCGGATTTTGATCATTTGAATATTCAGATTACCAACCTTATTTCTATGTTCCTGGCGCTTTCGGATCAAAAAGCCAACCAGGTTATGAAAGTTCTGGCAATTTATTCCGTTTATTTCTTACCAATTACTTTTATTGCCGGGGTTTATGGGATGAACTTCGATAATATGCCTGAGCTTCATCATAAATACGGTTATTTTATAACGCTGGGAGCTATGGCAACGGTTGTGATCAGTACTTTTATTTATGTGAGACGAAGACAATGGTAATTATTCTTTGTCTTTAGCCGAAACACCATCAAAAACAAAATATCATGACTACTGAAAACCTCAACAAGGTTCTGGAAGATTCTTCTCTATCACAGGCATCCAAAGATAAATTGCTTGCTTTACATGAGAATATATCTACCAAAGAATTTTCTGATCTGCTGGATCAGTCCGGGAATCAGTATGTAGAATTTGTACAGGAAGGTGGCGGTGTCTGGGGAAGCGCATTGGTAGGCTATCTTTATGGACTGGAAATATTTGGAATCCGTTTTCTGAAAGTAGCAGGAACGAGTGCCGGAGCTATTAATACTATGCTTATTGCGGCCTGTAAGACCAAAGAAGAAGCTAAAAGTGAGCTTATCAAGGATATTCTTTTCAGCTGGAATTTTGCAGATTTTATGGACGGGAAAACGTATGTAAAAACGACTCTCCATGCGATGTTGAACAACAAGGATTTCTTTAAGATCAATGCTGTTATTGCCGCTATCCTTTTTATGATTCTGATCAGCATTCCTTTTCTGGCACCTTCCACAACAATCCTGAACGCGAAACTGATGTTTCTGATTCCCTTGATTCCGGCTGTCATTCTCTTTTTCTGCATCCAAAAGCTGTACAATAATTTCAGAAAAGAAAACAGCGGACTGAATCCCGGAAATGCTTTTCAGAATACCATGCAAAATGCGCTGGACCAGTTTGGAATAAAAACAGTTGCCCATCTCAACGAAAAATTCATTCAGAAAGAAAGCAACCTTAATCTCAACTACCGCTATGGAAACGGACAGGAATATTATCTGATGGCATTGCAAAGCATCGAAAAGATTAAAATCAAAAATCAGGAACATATCGATCAAACCCGATACAGAATTTTCTATGAAAGCGCCGTCAACAATGATTATTATAAAAACAATCCCTTCTATCTTCTGAAATCTGAATATGTAGTTATTACCACTGATATCAATGCCAAAATTAAGGTAGAACTTCCCACAATGGCCAATCTCTACTGGTCTGAAGAGGAACTGAAACACATCAGTCCGGCCGAATTTGTAAGAGCCTCTATGGCAGTTCCTTTTTTCTTTGAGCCTTTCCAGAAACAAATCAATAAGGACGATGATTCTGTAAAATATGCCTGGAGATACTGGATGAATACGAAGCCCGAAGACATTAATCCTGCAGGGGTTTTCATTGATGGTGGCAGTATTTCCAATTTTCCTATTGACCTGTTTCATGCCGATGAAGTCTTTTATCCGAGAATGCCTCTTTTCGGGGTACAGCTGACAAGCGATTCTGCTATTCTTTCCGAAAAAGGAAAAACCAGTGAAGAAATCCTTAAAACACCGTTCAGCTATGCCGGAAATATCATCAGTACACTGAAAGGTTTTAATGATAAGACATTCCTTACCAAACATACTTTTTACCGTTCGTACAGCATACAAAGTGTCAACTGTGGTAGCAGCAGCTGGCTGAATTTCTTCATGAAAAAAGAGGAAAAGGAAGAACTTTTTAACAGAGGGTTTCAGGCTGCCCTTGATTTTCTCAACACCTTCAACTGGGAAAAATATAAATATGAGAGAATGATGCTTACGATGAAAGAGAAAAAAATATTGAAGGAAGAAGATACGCCAACGGTAGGATAAGGATTTATCTTTTAAATACCAACATTATAAATAAAACAATACTATGAAATACATCTGCCAATGCTGTGGTGAAGAGAAAGAAGACTGGCCTGCGATAGCCTATAATGCTCCTTATTTCTATTATTGCTTATCGGAAGAGAAACTCAAAAATGCTGAACTTACTTCAGATTTATGTGTCGTTGAAGATTCGGAAGATACCCACAGATTTATCCGCACCGTTCTTGTACAGGAAGTTACGGATGACTGCAGAGATCTGGATTACGGAATCTGGGTTTCTCTGAGTGAAAAAAACTTCAATGAATATGTTGAAAACTATGATAATAAGGAATTTGAAGCAGAATATTTCGGATGGCTTTCTACCTATCTTCCGGATTATAAGTTTGAGGAAAGTGTTCCTACAACTGTGGTGGTAAATAATTCTGTCGGAAGGCCTTTTGTGTATCCTCACCAAAGTTATGATCATCCGTTTATAAACGATTTTTATAATGGAATAACAAAGGAGGAAGCAGAGAAAAGGATTAACAGGGTTTTAAATAAAGAATAAATGAACTGGATTATCAGAAGTACAAAAAAAGTAAAATTCCATACAAATCTTCAGGAAGTTTTGAAGCCTATATGGGATAATCTGGGGGCTTATCACTGGATTCTGACTGATCTAGAATTTATGCCTAATGGTCTACCAATCCCTGTCAATTATGACCAGGATTTCTTCATTTTAAATCATCAACAGTTTGAACAGCTTCATCAGAGCAATCCTCAAATTATTTGGGGAATAATATCAGCTGTTCCCAATAATACAGAACCAGATATTTCATTAATCTCCAAATTATCTGCTGAAGATTCCCTCGTTTGGGAACCTCATCATTTTTTAATACAGGAAAGTATTGTAGAAATTATTGCTTTTGACAGCGGATATACCCTTGTAAAATTTAAAGATAAAAGTCTTTCAGATACATTTAAAGAATATTTTCAGGAGCAGGTAATAGATCTGGATAAGTTCAATCAGAAATATAGAACTGGAGTATGAAAAAATTTGTGTCAGAAAAATTTCATCTTATTCTTTTGGTACTCACTTTAGGTTTTATTATATTCTGTTTAATTAGTGCCAATTTAGGAATTAATGATCTGCTCAAAAGCCCGAAATATACCATTGGAGAAGCGATATCAGACTGGCATCACAAAAACAATAATGGCGTAGGAATAGATTATAAATATCATGTGAATGGTATTACCTATTCAAAAACTGGTAATGTCGCTTATCAGAAAGGAGATAAATTCCTGATTATTTTTGATTCTATAAAACCTGATAATTCGGAAATACTTGACATCTACTCTATTGAGAACTATCTAATCGATTTAAAAGTTCCTTCAAAAGGCTGGAAATATCAGGATGTTCCTTTTAATATTGACAGTAATACCATAAAGAAATATGTACAGGACTGGAATGTGGAGCCCTTTGAATATATTCAGAAATAAAGTTGAACTCATTTAATTCAAGAGTCCAACTTTACTTTTTATTCTGTTATAAATTATCCAGAAAATCAAGATACATCGGAACACTTCTGTTGATCCATTCATCGGAAGAATCTCTTTCAATTCCATAGTAAACAAAAGGTTCTTTATAGTCTGCTTTTATATAATCAAAAGTCAATTCATAAGGTCGGAAAAGTTCCTTCATCGTGTATTTATATTCTCCCGATGCGGAGTATCCTTCTTCGTCTATTCCTGCGGTAACAGCCAGTGACATTTTCTTTCCTGCAAGCTTAAAGCC
>CBFQYI010000260.1:0-6548 GCA_965720825.1 uncultured Chryseobacterium sp.
ACAATCAAAAGCTTCCGAACAGTAAACTGGCCTGGAAAAACTTTATCCAGTATAATAAAATGACGAGTTCTATGGCAATGCTTGATTTAGAAAGCAATAAGATCCACGCAGAAACAATGACGATGTTTGGACCAAGATGGGCCAACCTTAACGAGTTTCATACCAACTGGAATTTTGATCATTTTGAAGGAAGTGCAAAAGTAGGGCGTTTCTTAGGAAAATTTCAATGGGCATTACCTTATGCAGGAATCAGGGTTCAGAAAAATCATGAGATTATGGAGAGACAGATGGCAGAAGATCTGGGAATGGAGTTTCATGGGAAAAAGACCTGGTTCGGGCAGCAGAAGGCTTCGAAAAATAGATTTGCATTCATTGTTGGTATGCAGTATGTATTGCCAATGCTGATTACTGCTGACGCAAGTGTTGATCAAAACGGAAAAGTTTTATTGGAGCTTAGCCGTGAAGATATACCGCTTTCCAGAAGACTGAGAGGAAACTTTAGCATCAATTCGGACGGAGAGTTTTCTACAGGACTTCGATACATTGTTCAGAAATGGTTATCCCTTTCCGGAAACTATGATAAAGAAATAGGCTGGGGTGCAGGTGTTACTTTAACTTATTAAATACAAGTACATTATATTCAAAAAAGCTGTCTCATTGAGGCAGCTTTTTTTGTCAGATAAATATTATTATCAGTTACGTTATAATTCACATAATCATCCGTGCTCATCTGTGAAAATCTGTGGTTAATAAAATAAAAGCCACCTCATTTTCACGAGATGGCTTTATATAATTGATGCAAAATGCTTTTATTTAGAAGCTCCTGCAGCTTTTTCAGTCTTTGCCGGTGTATAAGTAACTTTTGAAATATCAACCGTCATTTCCTTCAGACGTTTTGCCACATTTTCAGGCATTTCTTTCTGATATCTTCCTCCGATTACTTCTGCAAGGAATTTCTCGGTTTCAGCATACATCGCCATGCTGTTTACAGGTTTACGGAATCCATGGCCTTCATCATCAGCAAGGATATAATTAACCTTTTTACCTTTATCACGAAGAGCGATGACAATCTGATCTGCCTCAGCCTGCTTAACTCTTGGATCATTAGCTCCCTGAACAATCAATAATGGTTTGTTGATTTTATCTACACTGAATAAAGGGCTTGCATCATGCATACGTTTTTTACCTTCTTCAGTTTTAGGATCACCTACCATCCCATAAAGGAAAGCACGTGCAGCTTCCCAGTAAGCAGGAACAGAATCCAGTAACGTAAATAGGTTACTTGGTCCTACAATATCTACTCCTGCAGCATATACATCCGGAGTGAAAGCCAGACCTGCCAGTGTTGCATAGCCACCGTAACTTCCTCCCATGATCACTACTTTATTTTTATCTGCAATTCCCTGATCGATCAGATATTTTACGCCCCAGGTGATATCATCCTGCATGAGTTTTCCCCACTGAAGATCTCCGCCGTTCTGGAACTTTTTACCATAACCGCCACTTGCTCTGAAGTTAGGCTGAAGGACGGCATATCCTCTGTTGGCTAAAAATTGTACGGTTGAGTTATATCCCCAATAATCTCTTGGACCTTTCGGGCCTCCATGAACCAAAACCACTACAGGAACATTCTTGCCGGAAGAACCTACAGGTAAAGTCAGGTAAGCCGGAATTTCAAGTCCGTCACTGCTTTTATAGCTGATAGGAGTCATAGCAGCTAGGTACTTTTCAACTTTTTTCAGTTCTGTTCTTGGGGTGTACTGGAATATGAGCTGTTTTGTCTTTGCATCGAAGAAATACGCTTCTGAAGCATATTTATCACCTCCCACAGAAACCAGAAATTTAGAATAATCATTGGTATAACTTGCAAAACCAACCTCTCTTCCAGGAAATTTACTTTGCAGGAATTTGTAGTTAGCTTCCCAGGCTTTATCTTTCCAGTAATATTCTGTTTTATCTCCTGTGTAAGATGTATAAATCATCTTTCTTGTATTTCTGTCTAAAAACAGTCCTCCAAAATCTACTTTATCTTTAGGATCACTTTCTATTTTTGTAATCTGTTTTGTTTTCGGATCCATCAGGAATAGTGCAGATTTATCAAGATCTCCTTTATTAGTTACCAGGTAAAACTTAGAATTGTCTTCGTTCCAGTTGGAGATATAAGCACTTTCCGTTACCAGTGTTTCGTAAATAGGAGTCAGTTTATCACCTTCTTTATAAAAAAACTGTGTCGTTCCTTTATCATCCGTTTTGGAAAGAACTCTCAATTTTTCATCCCAGTCAAATTCATAGCTTGTAATACGGTCTGTATTTTCGTAAATCTTTTTCAGCTCTCCTGTAGAAATTTTCAGTGAATATAAATCGTGCCATGCTTTATCACGGTTATTCAATCCAATCATCAGTAAATCAGGATCTTTTCTGCTTGCCACGTAGATATTTGCTGTTACATCTTTAAGCGGTGTGATATTTCTGGATTCAGGAACTCCTTTTGTTACTTTTGCCATAGGATCTACTGCAAAAATATTCATGTTTTCATCTCCGTTATTATCTTTTACATATAGAATATATTTTCCGTCTTCTGTCCAGAAATATGCATTCAACGGACGTTTGCTGTTTGTTAAAGGACGTGCTTTTTCAAAAGGCTCATCAATTTTTTTTACCCAGATATTCATAATCCCCTCATATTCTTTTGTAAAGGAAATCCATTTCCCATCCGGACTCAATTGTCCTCCGGCAATTTCCGGGTTACCAAAGAATAAACCTCGGTCCAGTACCGGGGCTTCCTGTGCTTGTGCTGTATGTACTCCTATGAGTAAGAGCAATACATAAAAGATTTTTTTCATGTTTTTAAGTTTTAGTTGTTATTAATAAATTGTTTTTGATTTTTAAATTTTATCTTTTTTTAATCATAATCTACATTTCCAGTTCTATGATTTTTCTCGCCATTTTCTGATTCATACTTTCCGGAATTAACCCCATTAGAAAATTACGGAGTGAGTTTCCTTTTTCCCATTGAGAAACCTTTCCGATGGTACGGCTTGTATTAACGATATAATCAACTTTTTTTCTTCTGATTCGCTGGAATTCTTCAAAAACAGTATTGAAATCCTTATTGTTCTCCAGCAATTTTCCAATAATATAAGCATCTTCAATAGCCTGGCAGGCCCCTTGTCCCATATTGGGAGTTGTTGCGTGCGCAGCATCTCCGATCAGGCATAGATTTTCCGTGTACCATCTGGGAATAGGAGCGAGGTCAGAAATGATATTGCAAATGATATTTTCAAGGGACGTTGTTTCAATAATTTTTAAAACCAAAGCATCAAAATCCTTAAAGATCTCTGCAATTTTCAAATGCTTTTCAAAGCTTTTTTCATTGACACAGGCATACCAGTACACCTTTTTATCAGAAATTTTTACAAAACCAAAACGTTTTCCTTTGCCCCACATTTCAAAAGCTTCCTGGTGATGTTTTTCAGGAAGATCAAAATCTACCAGGCCACGCCAGCATTTCTGTCCGGAATTTCGTATGGTACCGGTTTTCAGGATCTGATTACGGATAGGAGATTTTATGCCGTCTGCACCAAAAACGATTGTACTTTCAATCTGATTTCTATTTTCAAAATCTAAAATATAGTTTTCCTCTTTTCTTATTTTCTGTAAGGAATGGTTGAGTTGTATAGAATTTGGGCTTACATTTTCAGCCAGAATTTTCTGGAGCTCAGCCCGGTGAATCGCAACGTTACAGGAATTGTACTGCTTCTCCAATTCCAGAATCTCTGTTTTGGAGATGGTCTGTAAAGATTCATTGGCGATAACGATTCTATGAACTTTATTACCTGCATTTTCAATCTTTTCTTTTAAACCTAAACGGTCAAAAACCTGCATGGCATTGACGGCCATCATAATTCCGGCTCCTACGGGTTTTATTTCAGGAGCAGATTCATAGATCGTAAAATCATACTGATGCTGTTTCAGTACATTTCCGAGGGTAAGTCCCCCAATTCCGGCTCCGATGATTGAAATGGTGTTCATGTATATTGTTTTTTGCAGGTTATCACAACGTTGCGAAAGATTCTATTTGCTTACTCTATAACGTTAAAATATAACTCTCCGATACTTTTTTAAAACCATATCGGCTGAAAAAGTTGTGAGCACCATGATTATTGACTCCGCTTTCCAGCAAAATGAAACTGATATTCCAGTTTTTAGATTCATGAATGGCTTTTTCTAAAAGGGTACTTCCCAGGGACTGACCTCTTACAGACTGATCCAGGAGCATATCCTCCAGAATGGCATACTTTTTAAAAGGGCTGTTGATGACATTGAAAACCATCATTCCTACAATTTCACCACCTTCATTTTCTGCAATCAGAATATTCAGTTTGGAACTGCCGTCAGAATTAAAATCAGTGATCAGTTGTTCTGTAAGGATCACTTCAAGGTCAGGATTCCAGTGATGTGAATCTATGGCTCTGCCGGATATCATTTCGCCATGAGAAATATAAGAATCTGTTTTATGGGTAATAAAAAAGTCTACGAGATCTTTCACACGGCTTTTATCGGTAAGCCATTGGGTAGTATATTTCATGAGGTGTAATGGTTTTATTTTAAATTTTTCAGCTCTTGCAGCAATATATTCTGCTTATTGATAAATTGAGTGAGATGGTCTGTTTTCAAAGGATGAGCAGTTTGGTATTTTTCAATTTCAGGCAGCGTTTTTCTGATTTTGAATACAAGATATTGATCATAAAGTGCTGCTTTGTTCGCCTTTATTTTACCGATGAGGTCCCGGATAGTCTGTGTTTTTACATTATATTTTTCAGAGCTTGCTTTTATCTCTTCTTCAATTTGTTTTTTGGTAATGGAATCCGTAATGGAGCCGGATAATACAGTCGCATCATTATAATAGGTTTCCGATTTACCAATAATATCCGCATATTCTGAAAGCACAGTTTCGGTTTCTTTTTGAATATTTTCTATTCTTGTGTCAAGATCCTGTAAAGTTTTGTCATTTTTTATAAGCTCCTGATAGATTTCATGAACAAGGTTTCCTTCACGTGAGGAGTATCGGGTATTTTTTTTAATAGTTTCTGAAACTGAAGATTCAGCATTGTCAACTGCGTTTTCTACCACCGGAGCCTGCTTCGATTTGTTTTCGCTGCAGGAAAATAGAGATAAAGCCAGAATAGAGGCGAAAAGTATTTTTTTCATAGTATGTTTTGTTTTGGTTGAAAATCAGCATCATATCCAAAGCAACTAAAATTAATCATTTCAATGCTAACGCAAGTGATTAAAGGATATGATTTTAATTAGTTGAATAAACTTTGAAAAATGTTACATCAATTAAAAAAGCGGAGCCTGAAAACAGACTCCGCCTATAAAATTTTTTACGCTAAAATTATTTACCCAGATAAGATTTAAGGATCTTGCTTCTGGTATTGTGTTTTAGTCTCTTAATTGCTTTTTCTTTGATCTGACGAACTCTCTCTCTTGTAAGATCGAAAGTTTCACCAATTTCTTCTAAAGTCATTGGGTGTTTTCCGTTCAGTCCGAAGTACAATCTTACTAAATCAGCCTCTCTTGGAGTCAAAGTATTCAATGCTCTTTCAATCTCAATTTGTAGAGATTCAAGCATCAGATCTTTATCAGGACTTGGAGATTCTCCTGAACGTAATACATCATAAAGATTAGAATCTTCACCTTCTACTAAAGGCGCATCCATAGACAGGTGTCTTCCGGAGTTTTTCATAGATTCTTTAATATCTTCCTCGCTCATGTCAAGAACTTCAGCCAATTCTTCCGGAGAAGGTGGTCTTTCATTTTCCTGCTCAAGGTGAGCGTATGCTTTATTGATTTTGTTGATAGATCCGATCTTGTTCAACGGTAGTCTTACAATTCTTGACTGTTCAGCCAATGCCTGTAGGATTGATTGACGGATCCACCATACTGCATAAGAGATAAATTTGAAACCTCTAGTTTCATCGTACCTTTTTGCCGCTTTCATTAATCCTAAGTTACCTTCATTAATCAAATCGGGTAAAGAAAGACCTTGATTTTGGTATTGCTTAGATACAGATACTACGAAACGAAGGTTGGCTTTGATTAATTTCTCAAGTGCGGCTCTGTCGCCTGCACGTATTCTTTGTGCCAATTCTACTTCCTCGTCCGCAGTGATCAGTTCCACTTTACCAATTTCCTGCAAATACTTGTCTAATGAAGCAGTTTCCCTGTTGGTAACCTGCTTAGTGATTTTTAATTGTCTCATTTATTTTATCCTCAAAAAAGAGTTACTATAATATATACGTATGAAAAGGTAAAAAGGTTACACAAGGTGCAATATTTTTTGTACAAAACATAAAGTAAAACGCATTAATGTACATTTGATAGAGGTTAATTTATTGATATTTAGTATTTTACATTAGTTTTTATTTGGAGAAATAAAATTTAAATTAATAATTAAAACCCTGACATTCATTCGAAAATCCTGTAAATTCCTTAAACCTTAAACCTTAAACCTTAAACCTTAAACCTTAAACCTTAAACCTTAA
>CBFQYI010000261.1:0-6542 GCA_965720825.1 uncultured Chryseobacterium sp.
CAACTCCGTTTTCCATAACTTCAATGGCTACGGATACAATTACATCTGCATCCGTCAATGCATTATTCTTATAGGGAGCAAGCCTGAACATTAATGCTGAAGATTCCTGAAAAGGAGCAATAACCGCAATATCAGAAAATCTAAGGTAGGCACGAGGTCTTGAAAATCTTCCGTAAAAAAGTCCTGTTGCAATGGCAAAGGTAAGCAATCCCAGAAAAGCTTCAAAAGTTGCTACAAGACTTGCCAGAAATCCTACCGGAGCTATTCTCCCATATCCAACGGTGGTGAATGTCTGGGAACTAAAGAAAAATACATCAATAAATTCATTGAGTGGATCACTCTTGTCTATCCCTGTAAGATGCTCTACCCCAATCAGGTAATAGATCATTGCAAACAATAGATTAATGAGAATATAAGCAATTACCAAATAAGAAATAAAACGAAATGAGGATAAATTCAGCATGGTGTGATACCAGCTTAACCTGTTAAAAACATTCACTCCTCTTCTCTGGACATTCGGGAGACCATCTTTATTAATGAATCTTCCTGAGGCATTGGTTCCGAAACCGCTGTTCTCCGCATTTTTCTGACGGATTTTTTTTCTGAATCCTCCTGTCATTTTTTAATCATTTAGACTGTATTATATTATGATTTCCCTTTTACCCATAAGCCATTTAACGATCAGCTTTTTCTTTCTGCATATATATTTTAAAAAGCAAAGTTAAGAATAGAACGCATTATGATGTTTAATTTTTTAAGTAATCATTTTTTTAAAATTACTCAATCAGATGATAGATGGTTTTGCTTTATACTTTTTATGAAATTTTCCCTCACAATGAATAAAAAAACAGCAGAAATTTTGAATATCTGCTGTTTGTACAATCTTTAATAAAGTAGTTTTATATCCTTTGTGCGGGTGATTCCATTACAGTAACACTTACATTGCTGACAGATTTTACAACACCCGACTCTCCATGTATATTCGAAAGAAAATCAGGAAAGCTTTCAATAGGGAAAGCCCAATAATAATGTCCATCTACCGGAGAAGGAAAGTTGGCTTGTAATCTTCCGGTTAATTTCATAGGTACAAAGTATTCAACAGATGATCCTTTTAACTTTGTCAGGATAGAAATCGATTTTTTAGAATGGGCAGGAACAATGGTCTTGTAGCTGCTCGTCTCGGTAATTTCTTCAGAATTTTCTGTCCCTTCCGTGGTATCTCCTCCTACAACCACTTTTGTACTTGCTGAAGCTTTTGCCACTAACGGAATATCAACAGATACTGATGCTGCCACTTCAAATGATCCCGAAACAGTTCGCTTCCAGGAAGTAGAATATCCTTTTTTATAAGAATAGGTCACTGTAATTTCACTTTCTCTGTCTCCGTTATTAATCGCCTCAGTAGTATAGGCATTATCCGGTAAATCTATTCCGTCTGTTTTTATGGATACCTCAGGAGTTCCTAAAACAATGGAAACATTAGGATTAGGAGCCGTATTTCTGGCATCTCCATCTACAGAAAGGTCAGGATTAAATATAATTCCATCCGGAACCTGGCCAGAGTAAGCAAAAACATTTTTCAACCTCGTTCTTTCTCCGGAATAGCTGACATCATATCCCATATCTTTCAGGTGATTTGCCTTGAAAGGGATTTCACGCTCTTCATTAGGGGAAGTATAGTCGTTACCCAGACTATTACTACCTGACAATTTAAACTCATCTACAATTTTCCAGCCTTGCTGAAGCATCTCTGTCTCAGTTAACTGTGATTTCTTTACTTCAGAATAATTTACCTTTTCTGAATCATCATTCATAGCACTCACTTCATCCCTTGAACATGATACTGAAAACATCAGTAAGAGAATACAAATAGAATTGATTTTTTTGATCATTTTAATAATTTTTTAGTGTTTAATAATTAAATTTACAAAAAATGAATTCTTTTAAGGCGTTTTTTTGCGAATTAATCAAATTTTAATCTTTCCCAATTTTACTTTGTTTTGTAATACGCTATACTCTAAAATACTGTTTACATGAAATTTATCAATTTCACGACTGAAATTTTTAATACGAATTGTACTAACTTTGAACTATGAAAAAGCTTGAATCAAGAGAAGATATTGAACACCTTGTCAATTCATTTTACAACAAAGTCGTTAAAGACGAAACCATTGGATTCTTTTTTAATGATATTGCTCAAGTAGATTGGGATAAACATCTTCCTAAAATGTATTCTTTCTGGGAATCTATTCTTTTTGGCCAGATGAGCTATAAAGGAAATCCAATGGGTGTCCACTTCCCGATTAATGAGATACAGGCTATGGAGCAGAAACACTTTGACAGATGGCTGCTGCTTTGGCGTACTACTATTGAGGAAAACTTTGTAGGAGAAAATGCCGACATGGCGATATACAAATCCGAGAATATAGCCAAGCTCATGGCTTTCAAAATGGAGCTGGCGAGAAGGTTATAGTGATATGGGGTTCGGGGTACAGATATCAAGTTTAAATTCCTGGATTTATTTTACAGATAGACAGATTTGTAATTTTGTACTTTTTCTTTTTAAGGAACAATTACCGTAAAGATATAGGCTGCCAGATTCACCAACAGAACGGTTCCGTAAAGAACGTTTGTCTTACCCCGGCTTAATGAAAGCATTACGATAAATACAGATAAAGAAATCAGAATAATGTCTTTTTTATCCAGGCCTAATACAAGCGGAATATCATACATAATGCATACTGCTGAAACTGCAGGAATAGTCAGACCTATACTTGCCAGTGCAGAACCCAATGCCAGATTTAAGCTGGACTGGATTTGATTGGCTCTTGCCGCACGGATAGCAGCAACCCCTTCAGGAAGAAGAACTACAGCAGCAATAATGACCCCTACCAGGGATTTTGGAGCTCCAAGACTCTGTACCATCCCTTCTATTGTATCGGAAAGTCCTTTTGCCATAAGCACAACAATCACAAGACAAATCACCAGGAAAACAAAGCTGATAAGCGTTTTGGGCAATGAAGGAATATAATGTTCTTCAGGATGCTCATCAGGAACAATAAAATAGCTTCTATGGCGCACGGTCTGTACCATGAGAAAAATTCCGTAAATGACAAGACACGCTATGGATATAAAAATAAGCTGTGCTTCGTTATAGAATGGTCCGTTGACACTTGATGTAAAATTGGGAAGAACAAGGGTAAGTACCAGGATGGAAACAATACTCACCAGATAAGTAGTTGCTGAAGTTCTTGCAAAGAACTGTTCATGATATTTAACGCCACCTACTAAAATACATATTCCCAAAATTCCGTTAAGAATAAGCATTACGGCAGCAAAAACGGTATCTCTGGCCAGCGTGATCGCCTGATCTCCGCCGGCAACCATCAGCGAGATGATAAGCGCCACTTCAATAATGGTAATACAAAGCGCCAGGATGATCGTTCCGAAAGGCTCTCCTACTTTATGAGCTACAACTTCAGCATGATGTACTGCTGATAAAACACTTCCGATTAGTAAAATACCGGCAAGAATATCATAAAGAACACCACTTCCCATCAATCCGGAAAAGTAGTATCCTACCGCCAGAATAGGAAAAATATAGGTATAATGTAAAAGTTCTTTTAGTCTCATATCGTGACTACAAAATACAAAAAATCTATAATAATTTCAATATTAAAAGAAAATATTAATAATATTTTAATGAGGCCAGAAGTTAAAGTCCTGATAATCTGTAAACATATGAAACAGAAGCCCAATTCCTATAATCCTGATATTTCCTTTAAAGAACACCAGCAAAAAATACACCGCAATGGCATAATAAGAATGTAAAAAATGAAAGCCTATGCTTTCTCTTGACGGATCAAAAATAGGATTGGCGAAAAGATGATCCAGATCTACCAGCATGGTAGCGAGAAGAATAAAATACGCTTTTTTCCAATTTTTACGATAAAAAACCAATGCAATAAAGATTGGAAAAACGAAATGCAAAAAATAATGAGTAAAAGTTTTGAGCAATGCGATGTCTGATGGAGCCATTAATGAAAATTTTATTCGGGTTCTATGCTTACCACCGTAAAATTAAGGGTAATTCTCCTTTCTTCGCTTTTATTTTTATCCAATAATTCTGAGCCTTGTTCCCATACAACATGTAATCGATGTCAGAAACAATCTTTTTCTCAGTATTACTCAATGTTTTCAAAGAAGAATACAGCAAAGCATTATTTCTGATCAGTAGGTAATTTTCTTTGAGTTGGGGAGATAATGATACTGGTTTTTGGGTTGATTTTATGATAATCCTTTTATGGTTCCTTTTGATTTCATTGGGTTGAAAAGGAATTGCCGTGAATTGATTTTCAGCATTGATCCACTTTTTAGACTGAAAGTATTCCCAAGTCATTCCGGGATCATTACTGGTTATATCAATGGTATAATTCGGTTGGGTAATTTTTTGGAAGGTCTTCTTTTCAACTTCATTGAAATTATCATCATATTCATAACTGATAATGGTATCATTGACCTGCTCAAGATTTGCAGTGGCTCTTAAAGAAACAGCCTGTGAGGAATCTGCGATACCCTTATTAAAAAACCGGGTGAAATTTCTGATGTTTTCCTTGTCCAGCTCCAGTTCCAGAAATTGATTTCCTTTCTGAAGTTTTGAAGCAATACCATTAAAAATTTCCGGGTTTGAATTATTTTTAATCTCAATTTCATCTTCATTTAACGCAATAGAAAAGTTTTGAATTTTATTTCCTGAAATGAATGAAATACTTCCCAATGTATTTTGAATAAAACGGTCTGCATCCCAAACCTGGTGTACAGAGTTCTGAAGAAGCTTTTTTTGAAGGATTTCAAAAGCATGATCTGAAGTTCCCACAATACAATAATTTCCATCTATCATAAAGAAAAACTGATCCTTCTGAAAACGGTTATTTTCTTTAGCAACAAAGTTTTGTTTCTTTAAATAAGTGATGAATTTTTGCGAATCTTTAAGTTCTAAAACACTGTACCATTCTGAAAATTTAGTGTCTTTAATATGGAAGATCTGTAGAAAATCCGGAATTCTGATTCCTGCATCTTTCAGTGAACCGGAGGTTTTACTCTTTGCTTTGCTTCCGGACCATTTTGAAGGATGGGTTACTAAGCTGAAGAGGTATTGTCCCGTTAATTTCTTGGTGTCAATTAAGACCACTGCATCTACGTTATCAGGAATATATTGAAGGCTTTTATCTTTATGAAAAGCTACAAAATATACTGCAACAGCAAGCAATAAAAATAACGGGACAATAATCTTCTTTTTGTTCATCTATAAAATTTGAGGCTTCTTTTCTGTTTCTTTAGCTTTAAAAACCTGATCGAATATATCAAAGAAATACATTAAGCTGTTTTCTGAGGAATCTTTGATGTTATAATTCATCTCAGTCTGGATGCTTTCTCCTTTTACCTCGGTTTTATAATATAGCTCTCCTACATTTTTTTTGATGGCCTCTAATGTTTTTCTCTCTTTAGGACTTTTGAATTCTTTGTCTAGTCCTGTTAAAAGCTTCTGGATATCCAGTCTGCCGGACAATGGATATTTAGCTGAATCTTTTGCCCATTTTCTGGAAACATCAGATTGGTTTACCGGTAAATTATTATCTGCAGCACTCATAAGGTATACTACTCCATCTTTTACAGTAAAAAACAACTGATCTACATATCCTCCGTTTTTCTCTTCTTTAAAGGTGTAAAGGTTTCCTTTTTTAGAGAATCTCTTAGACAGTTTTTTGTTGGTTGTCAGCAAATCAAAAATACGGTTCCAGTATCCTTCATTCTCTGTTGCAAAAGCGAAAGTGAAGTTAGGAACAGCGATTTCTTTCGTTTTCTTTACTTCTTTTTCATTGAAATCAGCATCGTATTCATAATCGGTGTATTCTACGGTTTTGGATTTCAATTCATTCAAAACAAAGATTCCGTTTCCTGGTGCAATTTTGGTAATTGCTTCTTCATCCAATACAATTTTCATGGTTTCCATGATCAGTTCCATTTCCTTTTTGTACTCATTTTCTCCGGAGTTCTGAAGAAGGCTGTACATCATGTCAAAGCATTTTGCTCCATTCACATTCATGGCATAGTAGCCAACACTTTTTTCATTGATCAGCTCCAGCAGTTTTTTGTTTTTCTTCCCTTTATAGATCGCAGAAATATTCTTTTGAATGTCAGCATTTTTGTGCTGATAATTATTAACCAGTCTTACTTTGTCTTTATCAAAATACAGATTGTATGCATAGTTGGAATTGTACATGTTTTTGAAAAACTGTCCATAACCGTAATACTTTGTCATTTTTCCGTAGATTCCTTCGTTTACGATTCTTCCGTAGTCTGTGTACACAAAAACATCAGAATTGGCATCTCTGAATGACAGCATTTCTTTAGGCACTTCAATTTCTAAATTTGAACTGAAATATTGGTCAAAACGCTCTTCTGCATTCTTTTTAACAACCATAAAATTTTCTCTGCGGATAGAATCCTGCTCTTTCTGGAACGCTTTTTCTTCTTCCTCA
>CBFQYI010000262.1:0-6539 GCA_965720825.1 uncultured Chryseobacterium sp.
TGTAGCCTCACTTCTATACTATTTAGTAGAGAAAAGAGTTACCAATTATTTGAAAATTAAATTAAAAGCATAATCCGAAAAAAATGAAAATTTCAGTCATCATTCCCGTTTACAATGCCGAAAAATATGTTGCTCAGGCTGTAGAATCTGCACTCCAGTTTGAAGATGTATATGAAGTGGTATTGGTAGAAGACAAATCACCTGACAATGCCTTGCAGGTATGCTTGGAACTCGCTGAAAAAAATGACAGGATAAAACTCTTTCAGCATCCGGACAAAGGAAATCACGGGGCAGGTGCCAGCAGAAATCTTGGAATGGAAAAAGCTGAAGGAGATTTTATTGCTTTCCTTGATGCTGATGACTACTATCTTCCTAACCGTTTTGATGCAGAAAAAAAGCTTTTTATCAATCATGAAGTAGATGGAGTGTATGGCGCTATAGGGGTTCATTATTATTCTGAAAAGGCAAAAGAGCAATATTATAAAGTCTTTGGAGACCGTCTCACTACCGTTTATAAAGAACATCCTCCTAAAGATGTATTTCCGGGACAGCTAAATATGAGAGGAACTTTCGGACTTTTCAGTATTGATGCTCTAACGATCCGTAAGAGTTCTTTACAGAATATGGAATATTTTTTCAAAACCCATTTAAAGCTTCATCAGGACACAGAATTCTTATTCAGGCTCTCCTACTATTTGAATCTGTATCCGGGAATTCTTGACAAAGCGGTAGCCGTGAGAGGTGTTCATGAGAATAACAGAATTACCAAAGTAGACTCCGGAGAAGTGAAACCGGCTTCCACGAGAGTGGTATTGTGGAAGGAAGTTAACCACTGGGCAGAAAATGAAAATACCATTCCTGGGGATATTAAGCTTCACATCAAACGGGTATACAGAAGTTTCCAGATTGCCAATGCTCCCCTTCTGAAAAAATGGGGAATGATCACAAAGTATTTGTTAACAGACTATAAAAGTATACGCTCAGGGTTGTACAATATCAACTTCAGAAATGAGTTATTTTAACAATAAACTAAATATCTAGTTCAAAAATAACATATATATCAACGTTTTACAAAATGGATCTTTCTTAAAAGATTTCGCATCGGTTTTTCAATAAACTGATAAAAAACTGCGGAACTCAACAGCATAACGATAATATAAATTAAAAATACAATATCTATGCTGAATGTATATTCCTGCCATTTCAAGAACTCCCTTACAAGGTAAAGCACAGGAATATGGGTGATGTATATTCCATAACTTATTTCTCCCAGATACTCTAATGGCTTCATTGAAAAAAAGCGGGAAATCTTACCGTTATTAGCAGAGATCAAAAGGATCGCAGGTACAAACAGCAATGCCATTAACCCATTGTGGTAGAAAAGTGGAACAAATATCAGAGACAGAAGGATCAGTAAGAACACGATGATAACCTGGCGGTCATAATTTCTCTGCCTGTAATTTTTCACAAAAAATAACCCTGCAAGATTTCCGATCAGGAATTCATTAAGATGCCAGAAAGGGAAATAGTAAAGAAACTCATGGCTTTTCGTATGAGGTCCTTCATAAGCTCCATACACCGGATAAAGATTAGAAAACACCTGAGTAATCAACCAGAGACCAATAGCAAACACCCAGATCATTTTGTTTTTCCTGGCATAAAAATAATTATACAAAAACGGAAAAAGCAGGTAGAAGAAGAACTCTACGGAAATTGACCATCCCGGAAAATTCAGGATCATTGCTTCCCCCGGTATCCAGCTCTGAATACCCAATCCATATAAAAGTATTTTATACCCATCGAACATCTCATATCTTGTCATAAAATAGAGCAAAAGTCCAAGCATATAAAGTGGATAAATCCTGGCAAACCTGTTTTTGTAAAATTCCAGGTAATCAATTTTATCTTTTTTGTGATAAGCAATGATCATGATAAATCCTGAAAGGATAAAAAAATAGCTTACTCCTACGTTAGCCCTCAAAAAAAGATTGGAAATATAATCTATCTTATATAAAAACAGATCTTTATTGAAATGAGAAATTACAATTGCCATTGCGGCAACAAACCGGGTAAATGTAATCTGACTTATTTTCACAGAACACCAAATGATTTACTTTATCAAAACTCAGCAACCTCAACCTGAAAAGTTGTTTTATTTGGTATAAAGTATTAATTTTTAAGGCACAAAAATAAGATTTATTATTATAATTATTTAAAACAAATTATATTTGTAAACTACAAATGTGAAAATAAATTCAGGTATGCTTGATGAAATTTTAGCAAAAATTCAACGGAAAAGCCAGATTTCTCGTCTCAAAAAACACCCTAATGTTTCTTTTAAAGGGATAAAGCTAGGGATCAGCAATCATTTTGTTCTGCACGAAAATCTAAAAAATGTTACGCTCGGGAATTCCATGAGCTTCAGAAATTATGTACATATTCTTGTGCAGCAAAATGCCACTTTAGAAATCGGAGATCATTTTTTCATGAATAATTTCTGTTCTATCAATTGCCTCGACAGGATTTCAATAGGAGACAATACATTATTCGGAGAAGGGGTAAAACTGTATGACCACAACCATGCTTACCAGACTCAGCCAGAATTTAAACTGTTCTCCTCCGAGTTCACTACAGCTCCCATCAAAATAGGAAGTAACTGCTGGCTTGGAAGTAATGTAACTGTCTTAAAAGGGGTTACTATTGGAGACAACTGTATCATCGGAGCAGGATGTGTCATTCATAAAGATATTCCGTCTAATACTACTGTTATCAATCATCAGGATTTAATATTCAAGGAACGTTCATGAAGTTTTCTATCCTTATTGCCCATTACAACAACGCCATTTTTTTTAAGGATTGCTTTGAAAGTATTCTTCAACAGACCTATACAAACTGGGAAGCTGTAATTTTAGACGATGGTTCTTCTGAAAACGAGAAGAAAATGATACAGGAAATGATTTCAAAGGACAAAAGATTCAGTTTTTTTGAAAATGAAAAAAATTCCGGTGTAGGAGTTACAAAAAGCAAGCTGATTGAACTTGCCGAAGGAGAAATCTGTGGTTTTCTGGATCCGGATGATGCTATTACACCTACCGCTATTCAAAAATGTATGGAGATTTTTCAGGCTAAAAAAAATACAGTCCTTACCTATTCAAGGTTTATGACATGTGATCAGAACCTGAAACCTATAGCTCCGTTCAGATCAGCTATGCAGGTACCGAACAGAGATCCTTATTTTTTTAATTTCCCGATTCAGATTGCTCATTTTGTAACCTTCAGAAAAGCAGTTTATGAACAGACAGAAAAAATGAACCCCAATCTGAAAATAGGGGAAGATCAGGATTTATATCTTAAAATGTATGAAAAAGGGAATGTTCAGTTTATTAATGAAACGAACTATCTTTACAGAACCCATCAGGGCGGAATTTCTCAGAATGACAATAAAAAGAAATCCCACGAATATTTTGCTCAGGTGATTTTCAATACCATAAAGCGCAGAGGACTTACAACCATCAATGGAGAAAAAGTTCCTGAACAGTATACGGGTGCAGATGAAATATTCGGACTGCTGCAGTATCAGCATCAGCTGCCTTTCCGTATCAAGAAAAAAATAAAAATTACGTTACAATCAATCTTCGGATAATGTTAGAAAAGAAAATAAAAATTTTGTTCAGGCACCGTTCCATGGAAATGGGAGGTGTGGAAAAAGTATTACTGGGACTTCTCAACAACCTTGATCCTGACAAATTTGAAATGACGGTATGCCTTACCCTCAACCAGGGAAAACTGCGTGATGAACTTCCGAAGCACATCAGAAAAATATACCTTACTGACGGAAAAGAAGATTTTTCCAACAATTCTATTTTACAGAAACTTCAGCTCGTTAAAAGAAGAATAAAGCTGAGAAAACTGAAAAATTCCCCTGCCATTGCAGACCGTCTTATCAATGATACTTTTGATATTGAGATCGGGATGGATTACAGAGACTATGATGCCATTCTGAATTCAACCAATAAGAATTCAAAAAAAATCGGATGGTTTCACTCTGAAATTAATGTTCCGAAATTTCAGCCTTTAGTACCGAATATTTTAAAGAGCTTTCCGCAATTTGACCACATGGTATACTGTTCCCACAAGATCAAAGATATGATGCACCAGCATTACCCTAATCTTAATTATCCGGCTGAGAGCGTTATCATCAACCCTATTCCTATCGAAGAAATTAAACGTAAGGCAGAAGGAAAGCTTGAAAATTTCCCTGAAGGACCTGTTTTCGTATCTATAGGAAGACTTCATTCAAGAAAAGGATATCATAAACTTATTGACGCTCATACGAAGCTTATCAATGAAGGATTTCATCACAGCATTATTGTTATTGGTGATGGTGATGAAATGAACAACCTCAAGGCACAGGTAACTAAAAATAATGTTGAAAACACATTTATTCTGGTTGGAAACCAAATGAATCCTTATCCTTATATCAAAAAAGCGGATTATTTTGTTCTTCCTTCGGAATCTGAAGCGTGGCCATTGGTCATTGCTGAAGCCTTAGTTCTTCAGAAACCTATCATTGCAACAGAAGTAGGAGATGTAGGATTGATGATTAAAGACCGCGAGACAGGATACCTCATCAGTTATGAAGTGGATGAAATGTATTCAGCTATGAAAACATTCCTTACCGATCCCGACCTTATTCTCCACATCAGGGAGAACCTTAAAACAATTGAAAGTCAGTTTGACAATAAGAAAATATTTGACAGCGTAGAAAATATTATAGAAACGCTGCACAAAAAGTAAGTTACTGTGCAGAATATCCTCCGTCAATCACAAGGTTGCTGCCCGTAACCCATCTGGAGGCATCAGACAGTAAAAAAATACAGGCATTCGCTACATCTTTAGGTTCACCTATTCCCAGCGGATGCTTTTTTATGATTTCTGATGAAGCTTCTTCTCCGATATTTTCAAACATTTTCTCTAAAATCGGAGTATTGACCATTGCCGGACTTATACTGTTGACCCGAATATTACTTCTGGAAAGTTCCATAGCCAAAGAACGGGCTCCTGAAATAACAGCACCTTTACTGGCAGAATAGGCAGCTTTTCCAGCTTCTCCCACCATTCCTGCAACAGAAGATATAAATACAAAACTGGAAGTCTCGTCCTTATATTTTTTTAAAGATAAAATTTTAGCAATTTCAAGTCCTGCAATGACATTCACAGCAAATATGTCCTGATAAAGCTGAGGATTGTGTTTTTTTAATGGTAACGTTTTTTCGATACCGGCACAGTGAATAAATCCTGATATTTTACCTAAAATTGAAACTTTATCTGCAATAATTGCTTCAAGATTTTCAGATTGGGTAATATCTTCAGTGATCGTTTCAACTTTTGTTTCACGATTGAGCATAGCAACGGTTTTCATCAGTTCTTCCTGGTTTCTTCCTACAAGAATCAGATCAGCGCCGCTATTGCTGCATTCTACAGAACAGCTTCTCCCGATCCCGGAAGAAGCGCCTGTAATGAGAATAATTTTATTTTTTAATGAGAAAGCATCCATTAATCTTCAAAATTTTCTTTTCCTATAACATTCATCAGATCTGAAACGGTTTCGATATCTTTAAAGTGCTTGGTATCAATTTTTTTGCTGAAATTTTCGTCTACAAACGCAATAACAGAAAGTAAGCTGATAGAATCGTAGCTTTCTAAAGATTTCAGGTTCGTTTCAGTAGTCAATGTTTCATCTTCTTCCAATTCCTCCTGTAGTTTTTCTAAAAAAACGGATGTTTTCATATTTTATAATTTTAAATGTTTGTTTTTTTAAATTTCCATTATGGTAGCACCCCATGAGTATCCTACCCCAAATCCTGCCATTAAAACCTTATCTCCTTCTTTCAGCATTCCTTTATCCATCATATTTTTAAGGGCAATAGGAATTGTTGCAGAAACAGTATTCCCGGTTTTTTCCATGTCAATATAGAATTTTTCTGCCGGTATTTTTGTTTTCTTTCTTAAATAATTCAGCATAAAAGAATTGGCCTGGTGAAAAACAAAATGATCGATATCATCCATGGTCATACTGTTAACTTCCAGTGTTTCTTTTACCAGTCCCGGAATATTTTCAATCGTAAAATTAAAAATTTCAGGGCCATTCATATAAATATTTTCAGGGCTGAATTCGTGTTCAGGGTTCAGTTCAAAGTCTTTTTTGAAAGCTCCTTTTTTCACGATAAGATTTTCAGCACCGCTTCCGTCTGTTCCCAGACAGAACTTATAATTATTACCTTCAGCTTTTTCAATAATGGCAGAGGCGGATGCATCTCCAAATATGCTTCGGTTTCCTTTATCCTCGGGATGAATATGTTTGGTGTACGTTTCTGAAGTAACCAAAAGAATAGTCTTTGCAATTCCTCCGGCAATCAACCCTTTTGCAAAAGCTAACCCATAGACAAATCCTGAACAGCCAAGGTTAAAATCTATAGCTCCTATATTTTTTCTAAGCCCCAATCTGTCCTGCAAAATACAGGCCGTTGTAGGGAGAA
>CBFQYI010000263.1:0-6538 GCA_965720825.1 uncultured Chryseobacterium sp.
CTTCTGTAAGTTGTGCATCAGGAATCAGTGATCGCATCATTTTGTGGTTAAGAACCATATTGACAGGGTTGTCATCTACCAATAAAACCTGTGGTGCCTGCATCAGTATAGAGGCTTCTGTTTCCGGTTGTGTAATGCTGGTTACCTCCTTGTCAGTATTTTTTACAGCTCGTCTTAATGTTTTATAGAGTTCTTCAGACTTAATAGGTTTCAGCAGGAAGAATGAATTGTTTTCCTGACGGAAAGAATTGATCACATCATGTTCCTCGGAAGACGTGTGGAGAATAATCAAAGGAGAAGATTCATTTTGTTTGCTGAACAGTTCCTTGATTTTTTCTATGGTTTCCAGACCGGAAATAACAGGCATATGGTAATCCATCAGAATGACATCAAAACGCTCTCCTGCAAGCAGTATCTGAAGAGCCTCCATTCCATTGGCTGCAAGCTTTGAATCTATATTTTTATAAGCGAGCATGTGTTGAATGATAATTCTGTTCGCTTCATTATCATCTACAATAAGTACTTTGCTTATTTTCAGATCTTCGTCTTCATGACGATCAGATAGTTCATAAGGAACCTCTAAGTCAAAATAGAAAACAGATCCTTTTTGAACTTCGCTCACCAATGACAGGCTGCTTCCCATATATTTCAGAATATTATTGGAAATGGTCAATCCGAGACCCGTTCCTCCATACGTTTTACTGATAGAGCTGTTTTCCTGAGTAAAAGCATTGAAAATATGGTGTTGCTTTTCCTTAGGAATACCAATTCCGGTATCTCTTACAGAAAATCTAAGTTTGATATTCTTGTTATCAATATTGAGCTTTTCTACTTTAAGCTCTATTTCTCCCTGTTGTGTAAATTTCACGGCATTTCCAAGAAGGTTGACCAAAATTTGTTTCAGCCTTGATTCATCCAGCCAGATGGTTTCAGGAAGTCCCTGCTCTATATTCAGGAGTAATTCAATATTTTTTTTCTGTGACTGGTAAAGGATTACATTGATCACCTGACTTACCATGTCGTAAATATTGGACTGCTCAATGATAAGATCCATTTTTCCGGATTCTACCTTGGAAAAATCAAGAATATCGTTGATGATATGCAATAAATTTTCTCCCGATTCATTGATGTAATTGAGGTATTGAGTCTGTATATCATTCAACGGAGTTTTTAAAAGAAGATCGGAAAAGCCAATAACACCGTTCAGCGGAGTCCTGATTTCATGGCTCATGTTGGCTAAGAATTCAGACTTTGCTTTGCTCGCAATATCTGCCATTTTCTTGGCATTTTTCAGTTCTCTATTGATTTTTACGGAGGGTGTAATATTCTGTGCAGAAACAATAATTCCTCCGATAACATTATTGGAAAGGTACCATGGTGTCACTTCTACACTGTAATGCTGAATGATTCCTTTACCCGGAACTTCTATGGCCATATCTTCATTTTTATAGGCCTTTCCTGCCAGTGCATCCTGATATATTTTTAACCTCTCATCCGGTACATTGGGTGAGATTTTAAACATGTTCTCTCCAATAAGCCTGATGTCATTCATCTGAAACTCATCTTTCCAGCTTCTGCTTACAGAAACATAATTAAGATCTTTGTCAAACATGGCTACTGTAGCAGGTACATATTGTACAAAAGACTGCAGCATAGCTTCTTTTTTGGCCAGTTCCAGGTAGATATTTTTGAAGGTATCGATATTCTGAATGATTCCGTAGACTCTGGTACATACTCCATCTTCAAATTCTGGTATACCTTTTACCCTTACCCAGATCATCACCCCGTCATTTTGTATAAGCTGCAATTCTTCATCGTAGGGAACGCCTTCTTTGACAGCTTTTTCGAATAAGGATTCCAGCTTTTCACGGCTTTTTTCACTGTAGAAACCCAGTGCATTTTCAAAATCAGGCTGGAAATTTTTATCTATTTTATGGATTTCTCGGGTAGACTGTGACCAGAGAACGGTATTATTTTTAAGGTTCACTTCCCATCCTCCCACCTGGGCAACAGCACTTGTCTGCTCCAGCATCTTTTTGGTATGAACAAGATCTTTTTCCAAACTTACTCTTTCAGTAACATTCAGTGCAGTACTCACCACATAAGGTTTTCCTTCTTTGTTGATCTCCACAAGGTTATGGTACATCCAGATCATGTCTTCACCTCCTTTAGTTCTCAGGATCATGGTTCCGAAATCTTCCTGGTTTTTATTGATTCTCTCCAGGTATTGCTCCAAAAGAGGCCAGTTTTTCTGGGGAACAAGGTCTTTTAAATTCAGCCTTTCTACCTCTTCGGAAGAATATTGAAGGGTTTCTCTCCCTTTTTCGTTCACCGCAATGATATTTCCTTCCATATCATGCATGCTCATCAAGCCTATGGCGTTTTCGAAGAAGCTTCTGAAGCGGCGTTCAGAACTTTCCAGTTTAAGATTTTCTTCAATCCGCTGGGTGATATTAATTCCAAAACAAAAAATCTCTGAATGATTTTGATTGAGCTTTAAATACCATTCAATAATGATCGTTTGGGTATCATTTATCTTTGTGGAAGTAGTAAATGTTACTTCTTCATCTGTATTGGGAAGGTTTTTGGAAAGTAATTGGAGCTGAGAATTATGATTCCCTAGCAGGTCCATAAAATTCTGATTGAGAATCTGACCTTTATCCATTTGAAAGGTCTTTTCAAAAGCCGGATTAATCTCTTTCAGTGAGAAGTCTTTATCCAGAACACAGATCAGGTTATTGGAAATGGTAAAAGTTTGTTGAAAATACTCAGCCTGAATATTTTTCCTTTTTCCCATCAGAATTTTTGTGATTGCCTCTCCTATTTTTTTTAAGGTTGAAATCTGATCTTCTGTGATTGTTTTAGGCTTATAATCGATAACACAGATGGTTCCTAATGCGAATCCTTCATCATCAATCAAAGGTACTCCTGCATAAAACCGGATTCCACCAGCAAGAATAAGTGGATTATCAGAAGATCTTTCATCTGATAAAGTATCATTGATGACTACAACCTCCCCACTTGCAATAGAATACTGGCATAAAGTACTTTTTCTGTCTACAAAATCAAGAGCCATTCCCACACAACTCTGAATGGTCTGGGTTTCGCTTTCCATCATGGCAATAAGCGCTGCAGGGCAGTCTGTCACCAGACACGCGGTTTCTGCAAAAATGTCTAACTGGGGATCTTTTTCAAGGTTTAAAAGATCAAAATACTCCAGTTTCTTCACTCTCCCTTCTTCATTCGCAGGAATTGGATACTTCTTCATATACTATATCAACAATTAGAGACTTTTCTTTTTTGATTATTAAAAAATGATAATCAAGGCATTAAAGTTAATATTTTAAATATTTTTAATGGCTTTAAATTATTATTTTAATAAGTAAACCAAATTACGAAATTATTTCGTATTCCGTTACAGGAAATTTGATAATAAAGCTATATGTGTGCTTATTTAAAATTAACCATGAAAAGTTTTAAATAAATAAAGAAATAATATCTATTATGAAGATAAAAGTACTTTGTCTGATAATAAGATGTTTAGTGAATGAAATCTGCTGTATAATGCATCTTAAATATGAATATTTTTAAAGGCTGATGATTAATTATTAAAAAAAGTCCATTCCCGGAAAATTCGGAAATGGACTCACCACTTATCATCATCCAAATCACAACTAAACTATGAACAGGGAAGCAATAGCCTGTGCATCGCTGCCACTTAAAATTTCATCATAAGCTGCAGAACCTGCTGCAGCACCAAATAAAGTTGCGGTGTTGTAGCCTGCCTGATTGGTATTGTCTTCTCCGGCATACACAGGATTGGTGGCTGAAGGCATATTTCCTCCGTTAGCAAGCTCAATCCATCCTTTGTTGGCTCTCATTCTTCTTACCTGTGAAGCATGTCTTGCTTCAACGGAATGAATCTGTAATGCTGCCTGAAGCACTACTTTGTTGGACATCACATTTCCTGCCTGTCCTTTATAAGCCCTTACTCCGGTATCTTCAAAGGCCTGAGCAAGGATGAGAAATTGGTTGTAATCTGTAAAAGGCATGAAATTTCCGCCAGCTGTGAAATCAAAAGTAGGCTTATTTCCGGGAGTTGTTCCTAAAGAAGTCAGTGTGCTTTTCAGGAAGCCTACATGGGCGGATTCATGCTTTGAAATCTGCATGAAAACGGTTCTGTCGGCATTGGGAATAAGTCCTGGTGTTGACAATCCTATGCTGTAGTATTCATTTTCCAGATATTCCAGTACCAATGCCAGTTGTAAAGCATCTGTGAGTGTACTTTTTAAAGCCATACCTGTTAATGCCGTTTTGGGAGCTTCTGCTTTGGCTGGAGTAGCCATCATTGCTCCTAATCCAAGAGGTACAGCTGCTGTAGCTGCTTTTTTGCCGAATAAAGAAATATTCGTGATGGTTTCCAGTCTTGAAGCTTCTGAAGTGAAAAATTTATCATCAGAAAGCTTATCCAGTAATCTAAGAATATTCATAATGTGAGTTTTTAAGGTGAATGATTAGTTGATCCCTCTTTCTTTCCAGGTAAAAGGTGTTTTGATAAATGCTCCGGCAGCCATTACAATATCTTTTGGCTCTTTGGCAAGATCAAGCCCATTGGCATCTATCACATCGTCTCCCGAAAAATCTGCAGATCCGGGATTGATTAAATTTCTGATGGCAGAGGCATGTCTGGCTTCCACAGAAACTATTTTACCTGCAATCACAAGATAGGCAGGATTGGAAATATATTTTCCTGCTCCATTGTAAGCTGCCACACCGGTATCTTCCAATGCTTTTGCGGTAGCCAATACTGAATTCCGATCATTGAAATTCACATTCGGATACTGGAATTCAAGTTTAGGAAGCACGTGATCTGTAGCACCGCTAATCGCAACTTTGAAGAAATCACGGTGAATCACCTCGTGATGGTAGAGATCTGTAAAAACCTCTTTTTCAATACTGGAAATTCCTGTATAAAAATTGTTGACTACTTTCGTGTAAAAATCGGCTTCAAGCTGTTCTAGAGCATAGGCATAATTGAGTACACCTACATCTCCTGTTCCAAGATCATACTTGGATTCTTCTATAATCTGGAAGTCATCATCGTCATTACATCCGATGATCGTAAGGCCTGCAATAGCCAATCCTACTCCACCTAATTTTAAAAAGTTTCTTCTGCTGGTATCAAGGGTAGCACCCTGATTAGAAACCTGAATTGGTTTTTTCATACTATTAATTTTTTTAGTGTTAGATATAAAAGAAAGAAAAACAGCATACTGAATATGCTGTTTGAAATCTTAGAATTTATTATGGCATCAAAACCGTATCTATTACATGAATCACCCCATTAGATTGGTTCACATCGGCAATCGTTACTTTGGCGCTGTTTCCTTTTGCGTCTTTTATGTAAAGATCTTTACCTTTTGTCCAGAATGTAAGATTTTCACCCTGTACTGTTTTCATCATACTTTTTCCGTTCCCTGCTTTTACAGCTGCCCATATTTCTTTAGCACTGTATCTTCCGGGAAGAACATGATAGGTTAAGATAGAAGTAAGTGTGGCTTTATTTTCAGGTTTTACAAGATTTTCTACTGTTCCTTTTGGAAGTTTTGCAAAGGCAGCATCTGTAGGTGCCAATACGGTAAAAGGTCCTGCTCCCTGTAATGTTTCTACCAGACCGGCAGCTTTTACGGCAGCTACAAGGGTTTTATGATCCTTGGAATTGACCGCATTTTCAATAATGTTCTTGGAAGGATACATAGGAGCTCCTCCTACCATTACTGTTTTTTCTTTCATCGTTTGTGCAGTTACCTTTCCGCTGAAAGCAAATGATAAAACTACCATTGCTAAAACTGTGATTTTTGAATGTGTGTTCATTGCGTTGATTTTTAGTTAATTATATTGAATGTGTTTTAAAATCATTTACGAGACTGGTTTTGTTTTAGATTGAAAAAAATGAAATTAATTTTTAAATAATTGTAAATCAGTGTGTTATTTTTTGCCTGGAATAAATTCAAGGCATATAGAATTCATGCAGAAACGTTTTCCTGTAGGTTTCGGGCCATCATCAAAGACATGTCCCAGATGAGAATCACATCTTCCACATAGTACTTCTGTACGTTCCATGTGATAAGAGGTATCTTTTCTGTATTTGATACTGTTTTTACGAATGGGCTGGTAAAATGAAGGCCAGCCACATGTAGTTGCAAACTTGGAGGTTGAAATAAAAAGAGGATTCCCGCATACTGCACAATAGTAAGTTCCTTTTTCATCAAATTCATAGTATTTTCCGGTAAAAGCAGTTTCCGTAGCTCCCTCTCTGGCCACCTGATAGAGTTCTGGTTTTAGAATCTTTTTCCATTCACTGTTGCTTACTTTCAGTGTATTTTCTGCAGTATGGGAGTAATAAGGATTTTTACTTTTAAAAAGTGTACTTTGTGCTTTGTAAGCTCCAAAAGATACAGTGATACACAAAGCAAGTATTGTTTTTGAAATGAATGTTTTCATATTGAATATTTTTTAATAATTTCCCTAAAATCAT
>CBFQYI010000264.1:0-6515 GCA_965720825.1 uncultured Chryseobacterium sp.
CCAAGGATGGTATATCTGTCAAACCAATGAAAGCTCATCATCTTTTCGCCAAAAATATCATCAGGAATGATTAGAACGGCAAATAGGGCAAATATAAAAAGGCTTTTATAGAATTTTCTGATGCTGTTGGTTCTTGAGTGGGCAGTTTCGTAATTCATGATGGTCTAAGTTTTTAGGTTATGATTTTTTATAGTGTTTTTATTTTCTGTTTTTCATCCTTCTCCATCAGTTCTTTTATTTTTCTTTCTTCCCAGCTTTTACCAATTCCAAATACACTGATGGCATGAAATGCAATTCCTACTCCCCAACCCAATGCAGGCCATAAAAACCATAAATATCCAGGAGCAGTTATAATGTTCAGTATTGCTAAGAAAGGAATGATAATAACATAAGAAGTAAGGTTTCCATAAAATTCTTTCAGGTCTTTCACTCTTCTTGAAGCTTTTTTGTAAGCAATTGTTTCTTTATCCGGTAAAATTTTCATAATGTTTTGTTTTTAAAGGTTAATTTGTTTTTTCTTGAGTCAAAGGTAGATCAGAAAACACCCTTCAATCAATTTTATATTACCGAATGGTAGATTATGCTATCTGAACTGTAAAAACCTGTCATTAATAGATAAACGGGATTAATTTCTTCGTACTTTTTCTGTATTCAATATACTAATCACCAAACTGTTCTATCAAGGCCTTTTCTTCAATCTTTATCCTATTGGAAATGGCTAAAAACGGAGGTAAAAAAGCAAAAATCAATGACAACCAGTTATTTAAATACAAACCAAGGCCAAGAGAAGTCAGCAAGGAAAAAGCATAGGAAGGATGTCTCAGATATTTATAAAACCCTTCTTTTTTGATTTTATGATCCTGTCTGATGGTAACATCTACTGTAAAATATTTCCCCAAAGATCTGATGATCACATACCTGACAATAATCCCGATAAGAATAAAAAGTTCACCCAGATAAAGAATCCAAACGCCATCAGCCATCGGAAAATGAAAATTATAAGACATGAATATTGCGCTAACAATGGAAAAAGGAATTGCCAGCCATAAAATATTCAGCGTAGATTTATCCTTGTTCTTTTGGTCTTCTTTACCGGATTTCAGCATATTCTTGTAAAGGAATTCCGTGAGAAACCAGGCGGCCATTGAAATGTAGAATAGCGTTGATAAGGTATTCATTGTAAAGAATTTTTTTAGATTAAAATTTCCATTTTAGTGATCTTTCTGTTTATCCATCAGTTCCTTGATCTTCTTATCTTCCCATTTTTTGATAAAATTAACACGAGGGAGAAAAACAGTGACTGCGTGGGCAGCGAGTCCTATCCCCCAGAAAGTAGCCGTAAAAAAGTTTTTAAACTGAAAATAACTTTCACCAGGTTTCAGGTGCATACAATTATAGACAACAATCAGAGCATTCACCGCGATATAAGCGAATAAATGTCCATAAAAACCTCTTAATCTTTCTACCTGTCTTCTTGCCCGTTGATATTCAATATTGTTTTCGTCAAATGTACCCATGGTTCTATTTTTTTTGTTTGTTCATAATTTCACGAATTTTCTTTTCCTGCCAGGATTCTCCAACGCCAAACACCTGAAATGCGTGAGAAGCAACGCCTATTCCCCATCCCAGTACAGGAAACCAGAACCAGTGATTTCTGCTGCTCGTAAAAAGATTAATAAAGATTAAAAAGGCGCTTACCGTACAGTAAGAAATAAGGTTCATATAAAAACTCTTAATCTCCTTTACTCTTTTTTGCGCCCGTTGGTATGCTGCAGAATCATCTTCAGGTTTTGATGTGGAAACATGTGGTTTAGCCATCAACATGGGAAGTTTTACTTTAAAATGGTCTTCGGATTTTTCGATGAAGACATTTCGCTCTGTAATAAGGGAATAACGCTGTACAATATTAGTAAGACCAATTCCCGAGCTTTCTTTGATTTGTTCCCGTACCTGAAGATTATTTTCAATGCAAAGGGTATTTCCGTCTGAAAAAATTCTGATGATCAGAGGCTTTGATGATGTGGCAAAATTATGCTTGATGCAGTTCTCCAACAAGAGCTGCAGAGCCAATGGAACAACATATTTCTGATAGTCTTCTTTGGCCACATCAAAACTAAAATCCACACTGTCTTCAAACCTTGTTTTCAAAAGATCACAATAGGTTTTTGCAAATTCTATTTCATCTTCTACCGTTACCAGTTCTTTATCTTTTTGTTCAAGTACATATCGGTAAATCTTTGACATTGAAGCGGTAAACTTTTGTGCCTGTCTTGGATTTTCATCAATCAGAGAGCTTAAAACATTCAATGAATTGAAAAGGAAATGGGGATCCAGCTGGTTCTTTAAACTTTCAAACTGGGCATTGGCAGATTTGGCGATAAGTTTCTGTTCTACCACTTCTTTTCTGGAAGTTTTCTTCAATTCTTCCATAAAACCTTTCGCATGAAGGAAGGCAGAAATCAGAAGGGCAATATTGATCATAAACCAATTGGTTACCCCATATTTAGAGGAAAAGAAAACTTCTGTGGTTGCTGTTTTCTGAATCACTACATAGTTCATATAATTACAGAAATACACCAGAATAAAGTTTCCGATGATAATGGAGATGATACTTAAAATGGCTCTCGTCCGGGTAGCTTCAGACCATGGGAATTTTCTGTTAAGAAATTCATTGATAAATCCGTTTCCAAATCCCAAAACAAAGGAATACATGGTGGAAAGCAGCAATGTGATCAAAAAGGTCTGCAAAGTCTTTTCATCATTAAAAAACAAAAAGAAAAACAATGTAGTTCCCAATGATGTCCAAAGTAAGGTTGTAAAATATTTACGCTTCATGATCTGTTTTCTTGACTCAAAATTAGTTTTTATTAAAGGTATCAAAAATTAATTGTTACCGAAGGGCTGATTTTCTTTTCCGAATGGTATAAAAAAACCTTCACGAATGAAGGTTGATAGGTATGAAATACAAAGAAAACTATTTTGCTTTTTCTACTGGTAAGCTTAGGAAATAATCTGCTTCTCCCCTTCCCCAGTTAGGATCTAAAGCTGTTTTAGGCTTGTAGTTTTTAAATTTTGCCTGAGCATCTTTAAACATCTCCAATCCTTTGGTTTTGCTGCCTCCGTACTGTTCGGGCGTAAAATAGACATCTTCTGCTTTGATCAGCGCAATTCTCGGATTTGAAGGATCTAATTTCTCTGCAATATTCATTTCCTCAGCAGCTCTTGCCCCGTCTGTCATATAACGCTGTGCAGGATTCACCATCATTCTCAGAGAATAAGACATTTTTCTCAACAGGTGAATTTCTGCATTATCAGTTCCTGCAAGATTCTGAGCCATTGAAAGATGTTTTTCAGCCTGGTCCGCAATACCATCCAACTCCTGCATTTTTCCATCTCTCATCAGGGTTCTTCCTTTTTGGATATAAGAAAATGCAGCATAGTAAGCAGGAAGCCATTTTGTGCTCTCTTTACTTCCTATTCTCTGGAAATCATTCGCCAGGGTCTGGAAATCTTCTGAGGTTTTGCAGGTTTCTATTCTGGCTATTTTTTCAGACATTATTTTGTCATAATCTGCCTGTGCAAAAGCCGTTAAGCTTACAAAAGCTAAAGCAAAACTTAAAAGGTATTTTTTCATGATATCAAATTTTAAAAGTGAATTATGTTTGTTTGTTCTAAGATATGTTTTTTATAAATTATTATTGATGGCATCATCTGTTTTATCTACTCCAAAGCTTATAAATGCTCCTATGAAAACAAAAGTATTGACTGGCGGAACAATAGCAGAACTTCTTGAACCGTTGGCTGAGAAATTATAGCCATAAATATTCTTTGATCCTAAAATATTACTGATGCTCAATACAAATACCGGAAAAGCTTTCGCATCCTTTTTACCTATATTCGGAAGATAATTAATACTGAAGTTCAAAGCATTGTAATCTTTTAACCTTCCTTCATTTCGGGTATAATTGATGGCTTTTCCATTCTCAAAGGTAGAAGCAATATCATAATAAGGGCGTCCTTTTGCATAAGTGTACGATAAATTAACCCCAAGTTTCCATTCCGGAATAAATCTTTTTGCTACTGCTGAAAGGGTATGTTCTGCTGCAAAACTCGGCTGCAGGCTTACCGGATAATTCAGGAAATCTCTTTTGGAATCCAGGTAGGAGTAGCTGATCCAATAGTCGATATTTTCAAAGGTCTTTTTATTATCTCTCCAGAAGAATTCCAGTCCTTTTGCATATCCGTATCCATCGTTGTTTAAAGCGGTCTGAATCTGCTGATTTTGCTCTTTATCCTGGGTAATATTGAAAGTTTTAATCAACTGGTCATATTTTTTATAAAACGCTTCGAAACGTAATGTTCTACCTTCTGAAGCTCTCTGAACCTGGAAAATATAATGCTGGGATTTCTGGAAACCAAGATTGGCAGGTCCATTGATGTATTTACTTTCCGGATTCTGATAAAAAAGCCCGTATGCTAACGAAGTTGTCCAATCTTTTGCAAGTCGGTAAGCAATAGCAAAACGAGGTGCAATATTATCCTTCCCTAAAAATGAAGAATGTTCTGCTCTCACTCCTATTTTCGCTGACAACGCATTGCTGAAACCAAGATCAGTTTCCACGAAAGCAGAGGAGATCAAATCTTTATAATGTTTCTGTACTGCTTCAAAATTCAGGTTTTCATCGGTATTATTTAGCTCAATCCCTCCTCGTACTGCACTGATTCTGTTGATTTTTCTTTCAAGAACGGCTTTGAAGTTCAGATAATTTCCATCAGTCAGAAGCTGGCTTCTATTGGATTCAACATCATTGGTTTCTGTTGAAAAATGAAGATCCGATCTGTTGTAGGAATAAGAACCGCCTACATTCAAAAGATATTTTCCAAATTTCTGCTTAAAAGACAGGTTATGAAATGTATTTTTCCCGTTAAGTTTTACCAAACTGAAATCATATCCAGGTTCAAGACTTTCTGATCTCACTCCCATTTTATTGGAGTTGAACATTCCGTAATATTTGAAAAATCCTCCTGATTTTGTTTTAAATCTGAAATTCAGATCTCCGTTAAGACCTTGGGGAGCTTCTACAAAGTCTGTATTAAAATTAAAGACTTTCTGCATCAGACTTAACAGAGAATAGCCTGCTGTAGCTCCGTAAGAATAGTTTTTATTGTCTCCTAACTTTTGAAATCCCGCACTCAGAAAAATAGGAGAAATACCAACGTTATAGGAAGTTTCATCCGGAAGATCTACACTTTCCAGCATCAATGCTCCGGAAAGAGCCTGCCCGTACAGCGCAGAATAACCTCCACTTGAGAAGATATTGCCTTTAAAAAGAGAAGTATTAAACTGATCTCTTCCTGCAATTCCCGGAACAGAATTAGAAAAATAGTTGTTGATAAGACTTCCGTCCATAAAGATTTTAGATTCTGTTCCCGTACCTCCACGGATGAATAACCCTTCTGTTCCTCCTACTTTCTGTACTCCCGGAAGATAAGTCAATGCTGAAGAAATCTGTCCGTCTGCTCCTGCTGTGGTATAAATATCAATGGGTGTAAGCAGTGCCGTTGCTCTTTTCTTATCGCTGGCTTCAATAGATCCTGCAGAAACTACTACTGCATCAATCTCACTGATCTGTTCTTTAAGATCAATATTCAAAGAGATATCCTGATTTTCAATAGAAACGGTTCTTTCTACCTCTTCATATTTCGGGTGGGTAAAGGTAATTTTGTGAGCTCCTTTTTCTGAAGTTTCGAAGGTAAAATTACCCTGAGCATCTGTGGTTGTTCCGTCATAGGTATCTTTCAACGTAACATTTACTTCTGCTACTCCTTTGTTTTTGAAGGATACTTTTCCTGAGATTTTCACCTGGGAATATCCCATAATGGAAGTGAGAAGGAGAATCAGAAACAGTATGTTTTGTCCTTTTGTTTTCATTTTTATTGTTTTCTGGGTCAAAAATAATACGAGAAATGCCTTTCTGTAAAAAATTTATTACTGAAAGGCATTCTTTTGCTACCGAATGGTAATTAATGAATCGGAATGCAAAAATCAACGATCATCTTCCCTTCCGGATGTTCCTTAAAATTAGTGTGATAGATCTCATAAGGAAAGGTTCTTCTTGTAGAATAATTATTCTCATTCATCCACAGGAATAAAGAAACCCAGCATTGCTCAAAGTCGTTGAGAGTAACTTCACCGCTTCCCACAATGTATTTTCCTCCCTCTAAAGTTTCTGCAAACACTTCCCCTTCCTGCTGAGTCAGTTTTTCATCCAAAAGCATGCAGGCATGGATTCTGACCTTATCAAGAGGCGTGATCTTACAGCTGTCATGATAAACAGAGATCATTTTAAGATTTTCCCGAGGAAACAGATTTTTCTTCTTTGCCCAGTCTATTAAAATGTTGAAAGAGGGTTCTACATTAGCCATTCCAAGGCTCATGACGGATGCCAGATTCATTTCCGGCATTTCTTTTACTTCGATTTTTAAATTCATATTGGTCCAGTTTAACAGGTTTT
>CBFQYI010000265.1:0-6498 GCA_965720825.1 uncultured Chryseobacterium sp.
ATTAGCTACTGTTCTGCCTTGTTTAGTCCTCGCCCACTTCGGGATTTTGAAAGAATACTTTCTTTTCCCTCTCGGAACCAGCTTTGTGGCTCTTACAGACCAGCCCGGTCCTTTTATCCGAAGAAGAAATGCCCTTACTTTCGCCATATGCTGTTTTGTTTTTGTAGCACTCATTGCCAGCCTTGTCATGAATATCAAAGTACTGGTCATTCTGGAGGTCATTGTCTTCGGGATGTTTTTCTCCCTGATCGGCGTGTATGGTCAGAGATTAGCTGCTGTAGGCTCCTTATCCCTGGTGGTACTCGCCATCTTTATTGACGGGCATCTTACGGGAAGTAATATCTTTAAAAGTTTATTGATTTTCGCTTCCGGCTGTATATGGTTTCTGCTTATATTCCTTATTGTAACCACCATTCGTCCTTATAAACTGGCAAGCCAGATGATTGGCGAAAATTATCTTCAGCTGGCTGAGTTTTTAAAGATCAAAGCCAATTATTATCAGAAAAATCCGGATTTTAATAAGTTGACCACTCAGGTTATAGCCAAGCAGATTGAAATCAAAAACCTTCAGGAAGATACCCGGGAAACGGTTTTTAAAACCAGAACCATCGTCAATGAATCTACGACAACCAGTCGTCTATTGATGCTGATGTTTCTGAACTCGATGGACCTTCATGAGAAACTGATGACTTCTGAAAGTGACTATCAGAAATTGCAGCAGAGTTTTGAAGACAGTATGATCCTGGTGAATATCCATGATTATCTTAACCTTTTGGCTGAGGAGATCACCAATATCGGAATTGCCCTTCAAAGTGGTACCAGAGCAAAGCCCATGTTTAACCTGGAACAGGAATTAAAAAACTTAAATTATAATTATTTCGAACTCAGAAATAAACAGCTTTCACCGGACAATCTGGAAAATTTCATGATCCTGCGCCAGATCCTGATGCGTATCTATGAAATCACAAAAGAAATTAACGAGATCTATAAAGTATTTTCGCAGGATATCAAACTGGCAAAAAGTTTATCCACCGGGTTAGACCTTAAAAAGTTTATGCCTAATGAGCCTAAACTGAATGCTAAGGTTTTAAGAAATAATATCTCCTTATCATCATCCCATTTCCGTCATGCCATAAGAATTACAACAGCATTATTGCTGGGATATGTTTTTTCTATGTTCGATTTTCTGGGACTGGGACACACGTATTGGATCTTAATTACCATTACAGCGATCTTAAAACCCGCTTATTCCATCACAAAACAGAGAAATCTTCTCCGTCTCTATGGAACGATTGCAGGAGCAAGTATTGCGTATGCAATTCTGTATTTTGTACATATTAACGGGGTTTTATTTGCTATTCTGCTCATTAGTATGATCATGTGTTTCAGCTTTTTGAAAGGGAGATATTTCTGGGCGGTATTATTCATGACGATCTATGTTTTCCTCAGCTTTAATTTTTTAAATCCCGGGAAAGTCAATATTATTTTTAAAGACAGAATCTTTGATACTGCTATTGCCGGAATCATTGCTTTTGCTGTGTCTTACATCGTACTGCCAGTTTGGGAACATACCCAAAATCTGGATCTGATGAAAAAGTCTGCAGCAGACAACCTTATCTATTTCCAGAGTGTGATTTCTAAATTCCTGGAGGAAAATTTCGATCTTGAAGATTATAAAGTAAAACGAAAAAATGCCATTATTTCTCTGGCCAATCTTTCCGATAATTTCCAGAGAATGATTTCAGATCCTAAAAACCAGCAGAAAAAACTGGAAGTTGTGCATCAGTTTGTGGCTACATCACATCTGATTACAGCGTATACCGCTTCCCTGTCTCAATACTCCAAAAGTAATGAGCAATATCCAGAAATAGATGCTGAAAGCTGGAGCAGAAAGATTGAAGCAGAAATGCAGCAGACCTCTACCCTTCTCAACGGAAATGATGTCAACGAAACACTGAAAATGGAAAGCCGCCTAGAGCCCGAAGATTCCTCCATTGAAGACATGCTTCTGAAAAGAAAAACAGAGATTGAAGAAAATGAAATTGTAGACCGAAGAGATCCTGATAAAATTTCACATTTAACAGAGCTTAAAAATATCCACGATATTCTGGAGTTGATCTATGATGTAGCAAAGGAACAGAGAAAAGTGATCGAAAAATATAAACACGAAACAGAGCCTACTCCTCCACAATCGTAAAGCAGTAATCGTCAAAAAACTCTACTCTGGCTTTGAACTCATCTGAAAACTGATCATCATATACACGACAGCTTATTTTATGAAGATGTTTTAACTCGAAAGGTTTTACTTCGTAATTTTTCTTTAATGACCAATATTTAGAGTGATGGATTTTGTACATACTTTCCTTTACACTCCATATAATAGTATAGAAAGTATCCGCTTTGTCTTCCGGAATAAATCCACGCTCATTTTCATAGGTGAATTTATCAATCACCCTTAAAATTTTAGCATTGAATTTTTCAACATCAATTCCTATTTTATTATTAGATATCGCAATCGCTGCAAAGGGAAAAGAATGCGTAATGGAAATCTCAGCATCATTAGGAGAAAGAAAAGGTTCTCTTTCTTTATATAAAATTTTAGAATTTGGTTTCAATCCTTTCAGAAGCTTACGCACCATCAGGACTTCCAGTAATTTTTTAGGATGATAATCCTTTACCTTCTCGGCATTTTCCGGTTCCAGAAGTTGGTTGATATCAAGCTCTTCACTTTCATCGTACTTCCAAACCAGAATTGTGGCATTATCATCTGAAAAATCTCTGTAGAGGGGCATTCTTTTTTTATTGGACAAAAATACTAAAAAAAGATTGAAGATGAGAGCTGGAGGATGGAAGTTACTATTTGTTGTAAAAAGAATTTTTAAACCTGATAATAGAAATTGTTAATGAAAAAAGGAAAGGAAGATGGATGCGGGAAGATGGAGGTTACTATTCGTTGTAAAAAGAATTTTTAGACCAGGTAATAGAAATTGTTGATAAAAAAAAGGAATGAGGAAAGGAAGCTGGAAGGTGGAAGTGACTATTCGTTAGAAGAATAAATTAAAGATTAAATAAAAAAATAGTCATGAAAACGGATTCTTTGTTTTCTTAATCTTTACAAGCCTCCAGCTTCCTGCTACCAGCCTCCGGCTTAATTATTTAGACTGATGATTTGCATCATTTCTATGCTCTACAATTTCCAGATTGGCATCCACGAAATATGCACTTCCAAATCCGTTGACATACGACCCTTTTACAGGCTGCAATGCAATTAAAATAAAATCTCCCATTTCGGAAATTACATCTACCACTTTACCATGATTTTCTTTAAGTTTAGCAACTACAGTATTCCATACTTCAGAATCTCTTTCAATCTGAGAAGTTGTTGCTTCAAGTGTTAAACGTTCGCGGGCATAAATCTGTTTGGTCGCCGATTCATCTTCAATAAACATAATGGATGTTTTTCTTCCGTCCGCAAGGTTTTTAGTATGTTTTGCCATGAAAGATACCAGAATATAAAAAGTCTGATCTACCTGTACAAAAGGAGCATAACTTGAGTTAGGATTTCCTTCGGCATCTACTGTAGCTAAAATAATACTTTTGGATGCATTGATCAACTCCTGTACTTTTGGAGCAACGGGTTTGATTTTCTTTTCCGTATGAGTTTGATTCATAATATATTTATTTATCAGCTAAAACCGAACTTGGTTTGCCGTTTTTATATCTTAATTATTAATCGTAATTTTGCCTTTCGTTATCAATTGAATTTAAAATTATTCATTACATATGAGTACTACAACACAATACGTTCCTTATAAAGTTAAGGACATCTCCCTTGCAGAATGGGGTAGAAAAGAAATTACCCTTGCAGAAGCAGAAATGCCAGGTTTGATGGCTATCCGTGAAGAATACGGACCGTCTCAGCCTCTGAAAGGAGCAAGAATCGCAGGATGTCTTCACATGACAATCCAAACGGCTGTGCTTATCGAGACTCTGGTAGCTTTAGGAGCTGAAGTTACCTGGTCATCTTGTAATATTTTCTCTACACAGGACCACGCTGCTGCTGCTATTGCTGCTGCAGGAATTCCGGTGTATGCATGGAAAGGTTTAAATGAAGAAGAATTTGACTGGTGTATTGAGCAGACTTTATTCTTTGGTGAAGACAGAAAGCCATTAAACATGATTTTGGATGATGGTGGAGATTTAACAAACATGGTTTTTGATAAATATCCTGAGTTCACAAAAGATATCAAAGGGCTTTCTGAAGAAACCACTACAGGGGTTCACAGACTTTATGAAAGAATGAAGAACGGAACTTTAGTAATGCCTGCAATCAACGTAAATGATTCTGTTACTAAATCTAAGTTCGACAACAAATACGGATGTAAAGAATCTGCTGTAGATGCAGTAAGAAGAGCTACAGACGTAATGCTAGCTGGAAAAAGAGTGGTAGTTTGCGGATACGGTGACGTAGGTAAAGGTACTGCTGCTTCATTCAGAGGAGCTGGTTCTATCGTTACTGTTACGGAAATTGACCCAATCTGTGCGCTTCAGGCTGCTATGGACGGATATGAAGTAAAAAGATTAGATACAGTGGTAGACAATGCTGATATCATCATCACTACAACAGGAAACTTCAATATCGTAAGAGGAGAACACTTCCTTAAAATGAAAGATAAAGCGATCGTTTGTAACATCGGTCACTTCGATAATGAAATCGATATGGCTTGGTTAAACAAAAACTACGGTCAGACTAAGTCTGAAGTGAAGCCTCAGGTAGATATCTACACTATTGAAGGAAAAGAAGTAATCATCCTTGCAGAAGGTAGATTGGTAAACTTAGGATGTGCTACAGGTCACCCAAGTTTCGTAATGTCTAACTCTTTCTCTAACCAGACTTTGGCTCAGATCGAATTATGGAACAACTCTGCTGCTTATGGAAATGAAGTATACATGCTTCCTAAGCACCTGGATGAAAAAGTAGCTGCTTTACACCTTAAGAAATTAAGCGTAGAGCTTGAAACTCTTTCTCCTGAGCAGGCTGAGTATATCGGAGTAGACGTAAAAGGGCCATTCAAGCCTGAGTACTACAGATACTAAGATCTTAACTAAACATGATATGATCCCACTATTTCTAAGATAGTGGGATTTTTTTATGCAGGGAAATAAAGCATTCGTTATTTTTGTCGCCTAAAAAATAACATGAAAAAATTCTTATTTCTGGGACTCATGAGTTCTGTTGTATTCTTTAACAGCTGCAGCAGTAATGATGACACCAATAGTACATCTACGCCAAAATTATTATTAAGTAAGGTTACCACTACATATTATGATAATCCGTCTAAACCAGAAACTGTTGTAGAAATCTTAGAATATGACAAACAGGGACAACTTGTAAAAATGAATTCTAAAGGGAGAACCAGCATTTTTGAATACATTGATGGAAAACCCACCAAAATAAATTACTATAATGATAAAAATGTTTTAGAGTATTATTTAAATTTTTATTACAAAGGTGATCAACTACTTAGTAACAAAGCTGTTTACACCAATTCCGGGTATAACAGATCCTATCAATATACATATAATACAAATGGCCAGCTTGCCTCTTCCACTCTCTGCCAATCTGAAAATTGCTCAAATCCAGGAATATCAACATTTACTTATAATGGTAATAATGTTTCAGTAGAAACCTCAACAACTCCAGGATCATTTAGCTTCACTTCCAAAAATGAATTTACTTATGATAGTAAATTAAGCCCATATACAAATACAAATAAATATTTGAGAATCATGATGGGAGGAGCAAATACTTTAAGTACAAACAATTATATCGTAAACAAAGACAGTTATAAAAGTAATGATGGAAATTGGTATTCTAGTGAAACTACTACATATACACTACAGTATAATAGTTCGGGATTGCCTGTTCAGGCTACCGGAATAGGAAGTGACGGAAATCTTTCAGTCCAGTATCATTACGAATATATCACTCAATAATACAAGGCTCTCCAATTTGGGGAGTTTTTTTATGAGCTGATTCCCGCTATCCGCTCATACTCCTCACGCCAGGCTAGCCTACACATCAATCCTCTACTCTTCTGCTTATGTTCCGGGGTAACCGCTGCTATCGGGGCTAGGGAGGAAATTATAAATTATAAATGATGAGTGATGAATTATGGATAGGGTTGTATTATTCAATAGGAACGGGCTATAATCCAGAGCATAACCAGAAAGGTTACGAACGTTAGTTCAAGAAGGAAGCCCGTTTTACATTAAATAAAAATACATCCATCGGCTTTAGCCGAAACATAAACCTACTTCACATGGCTATTCAGTATTTTCCCCATATTTTCCCTTTGCCAGAGCTCTATTTATAAAAAATGAATATCTTAGCCCTCTTAAATAAAACATTAAACTATGAAAAAACAAAGAGTATCGAATGCATTTGTCGCTGCGTCGTGGGTAGCATTGGGAGCGGGAATGATTGGCTTTATTGTT
>CBFQYI010000266.1:0-6484 GCA_965720825.1 uncultured Chryseobacterium sp.
TGAATCATTCTCGCTTCATCATATTCAAATATAAAATGATTCAGGAGATTAACTTCACTCAAATGAATATTTTTCTGCTGTATCAGGTGAAGGAGTGGATTTAAAGCTTTTTTATACGTTTCAATAATATTATTTTCCTGAATGTGTAAGGAGATTTCTCCGTGCTGTAATTTGTCCAGATAAAGAATATCGTTGATGATCTCGCTTAATCTGTCAGATTCTGTAACAATATTGTTTAAAAACTCCTGTTTGATATCAAAAGGAATATCATCATCATCGGCTAAAATTTCTCCGGCAGAGCGAATAGCAGTGATGGGAGTTCTCAGTTCGTGGGCAACAGAGTCGAGGAAGTCGTCTTTTTGACGGTCTTTAATTATCAGACTTTCGTTAGCTGTTCTTAGGTCATCTGAGAGTTTTTGAAGTTCTTCAGACTGTTCAGTAAGTTTTTTATTTAAGCTGATATTTTCTTTCGATTCTTCAAGGATATTCAAAACCTCTTTTAAAGATATTTTATCTTCTTTGGTCACCCCTTCAATTAATATTTTAGCGGAAGCGGTTCCAATTCTTCCTGCTAAAAGATTTTCTGAAAATTTGATAAACCTTGAGTCAGCAGTTTCAGTTTTTGAATCAATATTATATTTTAAATTAAAAATTCTTAAGGCCTGCTCTGTTTTATTTTTGCCTAAAAAACGTTCCAGAATGTTCTGAATATCTGAAATATAAGCGGTTCCACGCCAGATAAAAGCATTTTCATGATTTTGAATATACTTGTCGATATCTACATACAATTCGGCAAAGTTTCTTTCGCGGTAATTTCCTTTTGAACTCACGGAAACAATAGTAAACAGGCTTGTATTGACCAACATTGACCAGAAAAAGATCTGCGGGATTCTTCCTAAATAGGGAATGGTGAAAAAGCCGAAAGCATCATACATTTCCCTGAGCACCCCTTTGAATTCCTGATTGTATGAAAAGTAATATTGTGGAATAATCAACCCGAAATAACAGATTGCTAATCCGGCTAAAAGTCCTGTAACAGCACCTTTATAACTTCCTCTTCTCCAGAATAAGGCTCCGAAAAATGCAGGAGCCAATTGTGCGATGACAACAAATGAAATCAATCCTACAGAATCCAGTGAGGTTTTCAGAATGAAATATTTATAAAAGGCAAAAGCCATGATAATCAAAGCAAAAATGCTGAATTTTCTGATATTGGTAATGCTTCTTGTATTTTTTTCTTCACTTTCAGATTTTAATTTCCCCAGCAATCCGTAGGGAATAATAAGGTTGTTGGAAAGCATGATAGATAAAGTAATGGCAGAAATAATGATCATGGAAATACATGAGCTCAATCCGCCAAGAAAAACAAGCACAGTGATCAATGTATTGTCAAAATGCTGTGGAATCAGGATAGAGTAGAACTCAGGGTTTACTTTCTGTCCGTCAAAAATCAGCCTTCCGCCCCAAGCGATCGGGAAAATAAATATGGTGAAAATTAAAAGGTAAAGCGGGAAAAACCAGATAGCTGTTCTAATGTGCTTTTCCTGTCTGTTCTCAACAATTGCGGTGTGAAATTGTCTCGGGAGAATGCAGATCGCTGTGGCAGAAATCATACACAGAACCATCCAGTTCATAGCGCCTTCAATCCCGTTGAAGGTGTTTTTTTCTTTAAAATCTTCGAACTTACTTGCCTTCTCATAAATATCAGAGAATCCATCAAAAGCATAATAAATCACGAAAAGCCCAAGAATAATAATAAAAAATAGTTTTAAAAAACTTTCCAGTGCAATGGCAGAGATAATTCCCAGACGTTTTTCCGAAGCATCCACGTATCGTGTTCCGTAATATGATGAAAATAAAGCGATTAGAACCACTACGAAAGTCGCATTATCAGTCAGGATATCTTTCGACATCGGAGTTTCCGTCACCAGATGGAAGGTTTCAGAAATAGCTTTGATCTGCAATCCGATATAAGGGATAATTGCCAGAAGGCAGACTATGGTGATAATAGCACTCAGACTTCTGCTGTTGCCGTATCTCAAAGAAATGAAATCCGCAAGACTGCTTATTTTATTGACTCTTGAAATTCTTACAATCCGGGTATTAATGTAGATCCATGCAGGAATAATCATTATAGGGCCAATGTAAATCGGAAGATAGTTTAATCCGCTTGTAGCTGCTACCCCAATGCTTCCATAATACGTCCATGCGGTACAATATACGGCAAGAGAAAGGGCATAAATGTATGGGTTGTTGATCCAGACTTTGCTCCTTTTCTTCTCTGCCAGATGAGCAACTAAGAAAAGAAGGGCCAGGTAAAACAGAACAACAAAAAATAATGCGAAACTACTCATCATGCCTTTTTACGATTACAAAAGAAATCACAATGGAGATCATCCAGACTGCGAACAGATAGATCAGGATCATAGGATAGCCCAAAACTTCCCTATCACTGTTAAAAAGCAATGAAATAGGAATGCTGAAAGCGATCATAAGTCCTGCACTCAATATGATAAGTTTTTGTTCGTGTCTTTTTTTCATAACTATTTTATTTCCTTACTAAAACATATAGCTTCTTCACGTCCGATATAAATTCCATAATTTTCAATGACCTTATATTTATTTTTCAGATAAAACTTCACGGCATTGTCATTTTTTTTACGCGTTTCCAGATAGATGTATTTGTAGCCAAATTGTTTTGCAGTTATTTCTAATACTGAGAGAATTTTTTCACCTAATCCTATATTTTTTTTCAGTGAGAACATGCGTTTAACTTCACATATTTCTGGTGAAAGAGGGCGAAAACCTCCGCAGGCTACGGCTTTTTCATCACTTACAGCAATTAGAAACAAAGCTTTCTCCTGGGCAAAGTCATCAAGGTTTGCAGTTTTGCTTCCACTTTCACCGGAGATTGTAATAAGCGAAGTATTTAATCTATGGATTAGATCAATAACTCTTTTATCTTCAGAGGGACGAGGAATTGCTTTAATTTCAATATCCATTTTCTTATAATTGATAACAGATAATTGATGAATGACTGCATTCATCAATTATCTGTTTTATTGCTTTTAAATTTTATCGTCAGAATATTCTCCTTTTAAGGCATAATAACCGAAAATGGCCATTCCGCCTGAGATAATCGGCATCAGTACAAAAAGAATAATGATACCAAAAACCAGATCTTCCTGTTTTCCGGAAGCGATTTTGGGGATTCCCAATACCGTAATTCCGAAATATCCTACAATCACAGCGATGGCGATCCAGAGGATACCTAATATTTTTTTTAGTCCGTTCATTTTAATTGTTTTAAAATTAATAAAAATTTGAGTGATTCAGTGTCTAATCGTGAAGATTATTGTTCTTATTTTTAAGATAAAATAATCCGATAATCAAACATACTGTGGCTACTCCAATTGGATACCAGAGTCCTTCCAGATACCATGTTGCATGTCCTGCTTCTTTTCCTGTGGTGACCAGATAAGTTGCCACTGCCGGAAGAAGTCCTCCAAATACCCCGTTTCCGATGTGATAAGGCAATGACATTGAAGTGTATCGAATTCTCACAGGGAACATTTCTACAAGGAAAGCAGCAATTGGCCCATATACCATCGTTACAAAGATCACCTGAATGAATACAAGGAAGACAAGATACCATTTGGTGTTATCACTTAGTCTTAAACTTTGAGAAACTTTTGCTTCCTCAGCTTTTCCGTCTTTCATGACAACTCCTGCAGGCGACCAGTGAACAATACTGTCTTTTTTGATTAAAGTACCATCTGTGTAAAGAGTTTCTTTGTGAAAAGTAACCAGACTGTCTGTTGCAATGTCGTTGTGGATTTTTGCGGTTCTTTTTTCTGTAATTCCATTGGGTGCAACCGTTTTATTTTCGAGGTTGACACTTTTGAACATGCTGTCGTAAATAGGTCGGTAAGCTAAAATAGCAATTAGCATTCCCGTCATCATCACCGCTTTTCGCCCAATTTTATCAGATAGCCATCCGAAGAATACAAAGAAAGGAGTTCCTAAAAATAATGCGGTAGCCATTAATGAATCTACCTGTGCAGATTCTACATTCATCACTTTTTGAAGGAAACTCATCGCATAGAATTGTCCTGTATACCAGATGACTCCTTGTCCCATCGCAGCTCCAAATAAAGCCAGTAAGACAAACTTGAAGTTGTACTTATTTCCAAAACTTTCTTTTAAAGGATTTTTGGAAGTTTTTCCCTCACTTTTAGCTTTGGCAAAAAGAGGCGACTCCTTCATATTCTTTCTGATGATGTAAGATACAGCCACCATTAGAATAGAGATCCAAAACGGAACTCTCCATCCCCAGGTATCAAATTCTTCTGCAGAAAGCGTAGTCTTAGTGATCAGAATAACAATCAATGAAATGAAAAGTCCGGCTGTTGCGGTAGTCTGGATCCAGGAAGTCCAGTATCCGCGACGATGAGGTTGGGCATATTCTGCTACGTAGGTGGCAGCGCCTCCATATTCACCTCCTAAAGCAAGTCCCTGAAGTAATCTTAAAATTAAAACCAAAACCGGAGCCATAAAGCCAATGGTTTCATAACTTGGAATACATCCGATCAGGAACGTGGAAAATCCCATGATCAGTAACGTAACAAGGAAAGTATATTTTCTCCCGATAATATCTCCCAGTCTCCCAAAAAATAATGCTCCAAAAGGTCTTACCACAAATCCGGCAGCAAAAGTAGCCAGGGTAGATAAAAAGGCTGCGGTGGGATTATCGGCTGGGAAAAATTTGGTAGCTAAAACAACGGCCAAACTTCCAAAAATATAGAAGTCATACCATTCTATCAATGTTCCGAGGGATGAGGCGGTGATCACACTCCAGATGGTGCGGTTTTTCTGCCTGTCGGTCATATTTTCGTAGGTTTCGTGATGATTTTCACTCATATCGATTAGTTTTTGATGTTATGGGAATAGGATTTAATTTGAAATTGTTTTAAACCACTAAGGGCTTTTAAGGGGTAAGAATAATTAAGATTATAGCTAAAGCTATTTTATTCAGCGGTATGTTTTATCCATCTTTGATGGAGCTTAACGTATATTAATTTCTTTACTCTATCTTAATGGTTAAATTTTACAAGTAGATTTGAAACTGCACAATAAATTCTCCTTTTGAGGTTGGACTTTCAGTAGGATTCGTATAAACCGGTCTTGTTGAATATTGTGTTGTTATTTTCGCATGATGTCCGTCTATGAACCAGTTGGCACCTACATCAAACTGTGATGAAGATTTATCGAAAGCCTCAAAACTTTTGTGGGTATAAGCGGCAAAAGGCTGTATTCTGATTTTTGGCTTTTCTGCCTGACTTGGTAATAGTAAACCAGCTTGTGCGTAGATAATATTACCTGTTCCGATGGTTGGTTGTAGATTTCCTGGTCCTGCGATGGCTTTATTGCCAATGAAATTAGGATCCGATGCTCCAATATTCATTGTTCCCAGATTTCTTACATAGTTCGGACCGAAATTGTAATTATAATATCCGGCATAGGCGGAAACGGCCATTTTATTTTTTGCTTCACCCAAAGGTATATCGGCAAAAGCATCTACTGCAAAAAGAGTAATGTCATGCTTTTCAATATTTGAATTGACTGAAGTTCTGGTTCCATCAGCCTGATGATAAAAACCGGCACCTATATTGAAAACTTTTTTCGTTCCAAGATAAGATCCTACTTTAAAAGGAAGGGTGTTGGATTCTTCATCAAGAAATTGATATTCAACATATCCTGCTTTTGAAAAGCTCGGATTTCCGTTGTTATCTACTGCTATAGCTTTTGAAGGATCTGTTACATTCACAGGAATAAGATCTGTAGCGAAAGGTTTGTTTAAGCTGAATCTGTATTCCAGTTTGCCGTATTTTCCTTTTGCAAACATTCCAAGCTGCCTTGCAAACTGATCTGAATTATCGATCAACGGCCATGAGAAAACCGGAGAGTCTAGTGTGAGGAAATTCAGCGTAGAAGCCATTGTCATGCGGGAAAGTCCCATGTAGTAATGAAGCCCTGCCCCTAAAGTTAAACTGAATTTTCCTGCTTCTCCAGGTAAAATAACTGCGTATTCATTCCAGGCATCATGAAAAAATAACTGTGTTTTCTTCCCGTTTCCATAACCTCCTGTACCTGAAGTTCCTGAAGCGCCACCATTGATGAACGTCTGATTATTGATCCCGAAATGGAGGAGGATCATATATCTTTTAGAAATTTGTGCATAGGTTAAAGCACGTAATCGTCTGTTTCCCAAGCTCCATGAATTGTCAGTAGGTTCACCTCCAACCATAGTTCCAGGGTTCATGGAAGTGTTTCTTAACCAAAACTGGTCCCATAAAATAAATCTGACAAATTTATCTCCGTTCTGGTTGAGGTTAATTTTTAAGCCATTGCCATAATCAGGAGAGCCTTGTGAATATAAGGAACTGCTGATTAAAGCTAATCCAATGAATATAAGTAATTTCTT
>CBFQYI010000267.1:0-6481 GCA_965720825.1 uncultured Chryseobacterium sp.
TCCTTTATTTAAAGTGAAAGTCATTGTAGGATTGGTTGCCCCAGTTGTTCCATTTGAAAACTGAACGGTAGGACTGTATCCGGAAATAGTAACATTGGTGTTATCTTCAGTTGCCAGCACGCTGGTCATGAAATTCAGAATGGAATTGCTCACTGTAATAGGAGTGACAGCTGCGTAAAACTTCAGTCCTGTGGAAGAAATTCCTTTGGAAGTAATAATTTCTCCATGGTTGAATACTGAGAATCTTAAATTGGCGTAAAAAGGAAATTCTGCCTTAAGGTATAATCCTTTTGTGGTAGGGGTAAATAAATCGGCCTGCAGTTTGGTAATAATATAAGTCCTTAATACATCAAATTTCTGAGGGTTATTTTTACTGATATTTACTGTCCCGATCAGAACATTATTATTGTAAATGCTTACAGGAAAAGGAGTTGTTCTGTTGGTCGATAAATATAGTTTCTGATAGGGATTGGGGGCGCCGGTTCTGTCTATCATTGGAGCAAACCAATGCTCTCGGTCCAATTGGGCAAAAGCAGAGGTGAAAATGCAAAACATAAACAAAAAAGATAAAATTTTTTTCATTCAGTGGTGGTCTTTATCACAAATTTAGTGATAAAAAGTATTAAATTATTGAAAATAGAATAAAAAAATGTGATTTTTAAATCATGGTTAAAAAAAATTTAAGTTTATATTATTTTTTTCTCTTTTTAACATAATATAAAAAGCAGATTTAATTGGAGAGCTTAACAAAAATGAGCCACAATCATCTGATTGTGGCTCATTAAATATAGTTTTAAACTAATTATTACTCTCTGTTTTTAACAAGAATCCAACCTGTATATTTTATTGGAGTCTTTTCTTTGTTGGATTCATTCCAGCTGATATGATACCAGTATGTTCCTGTTCCTAATTTTTTATCAAAGTGTTTTCCATCCCATCTGTAGTTGTTGAATCTATTTCCGGTGAACACCATGTTTCCATATCGGTCATACACTACAAAGCTTAGATTTTCTTTATAAGCCAGTTCACTGTAATCTATATAATCATTTACATTATCTCCATTAGGCGTAATCGCATTTAATAGATTAGGAATGGTAACTTCCACAGCAATAGGAGTACAGTTATAAACATCTTTTACATAGAAAGTATGCTGTCCTCTTGTTAAACCTGTGAAGGTACTTGAATCCTGCCAGTTTGCAGTTCCATCAACTGCATATTTGTAAGGAGCTTTACCTCCGCTTACAATTACAGTTGCTGTATTATTATTGATCTCAATAGTTTGAATTACTGGATCTTCAACTTTTTTAACTTTTACAGTCTGTGTAAGGAAGCACCCATTCTTACCAAGAATTACAGTGTATTCTCCAACACCTATATCTCTGATACCTGAAGAGGTAGCTCCAGTGCTCCATTGGTATGAATCATATCCAGGGCCAGCGTCCAGGTTAGTTTTTGCATCCATACAGATATACTGATCTACAAGGATTGGAGATTTTTTAATTGGAAGTACAATTAATTCAATTTTTGCATTGGCCGTACATCCTTCAGCAGTTGTTACTTTCACATATACAAATCCTCCTGTTGAAGGGAAGTTTTCTGGTGTTGTAATTTCATTAATTCCTGCAGTAAGATCATTCAGGGTACGGTAGTATTTCTTTGTAACAGCATTATAGTCTGTTACTTTTGCTTTTGTAAGGTCAAAATAAGCGTAAGGATCCACATCATACCAACAAGCCTTAATAGAAGCATCGGTTACAATGAATGGTACTACAGTAAGGTTTAGGGTTACTTGCTCACAATCTGTAAACTCAACTGAGTTTCCACAGAATTTATAGATGATTTTGTCTGGTCCTAAATATCCAGGATTAGGTGTATAAGTGATTGTTCCGTTTGGATTCACTACAGCTGTCCCTTTGGTAGGAGGGGTTAAAATTACTACTGTACTTGGAACCACAGTTTGAGTGGAAGAAGTAAATGTAGGGGTGATAATTTTAGTAGAACAAGCGTTAAGTGCTTGTGTTGTTTCTTTTAAACAAGTTTGTACTTTATAGATAGGAGTTGTCACAGGAGGACAGGTTCCCATTGTTACCTTTACGGTGTAATTTCCTGATTGTGTAGGAGTATATGTATAACTTGTAGCACCTGGAATAGCAACTCCGTCACGGAACCACTGATATGTTTCATATCCATCGTCTACCTCAAGAACGATTCCCGGAACACATTCACCTGTCTTTTTCGCAATTACAGGGATTGATGAGAATCCGGCAAAGTAACCTCCGTATCCTGCAGAACTATATCCTCCGTTGATACCTGCTGTTACAGCTTTTGTAGAGGTAATCTTAATATTTCCGGATACACTGTTGATTCCATAGGTAACCCAGTTAGCATTTCCTACCAATGGATAAGGTCCGGCTTCAGGCAAAAGAGGAGCATCATTTACCATGACAGTAGCACCAGCTTCTGTTAGGATGTTTAGTTTTACTACAAGATCACTTGTTGTCATGCTGGCTCCTCCTACTCCAAGAGGCATTTCATTGATCTTTCCGATCTCATCAATTTTTCTTGGAAGAAAACAGTTTAATGGCGGGATATAGTTGAATCCATTGGTTGCATCACTTGCTAACACTCCAATAAATTGATATAGATATACATTTTTGGTTGTTGAAATAAACATGTTTGAATGTCCTAATGTTCCCTGAGCCACGTAGCTGGTTTCATTAATTCTGTACCATTCTCCGGCAGCAAGTGTCGCAACAGAAGTACCACCGCCATTTAAATATACATCGGTATTATCTTCCGTAGCCACAATAAGACCTCCTTCCATATTTAGGCCGGGAGATGTAGATCTTGTTTTTACCATGGCAAAAGTATTTCCGAGTCTGTCAACCGGAACAGATTGATCCAGAACCGGATCACTTCCTGTTGTTGAAGCTGAGAAGTTGGCATTACAGCTTCCATTGGTCAATGTTACTGGTTTGGTTGCAACTATTTTGGCGCCAATAAAACCCGTTTTGTTTCCAGACTGCGATCCAGATCCTGCAAGGATGAAAGATTGTCCTTTTTGTAAAGTAAAAGTCTGAGTATTTCCAGTTGGACTACCATTAATAAAAACTACTCCCGCAGTTGGATTCCATGATACTGTTACATTGGTGTTGTCTTCAGTAGCAAGAACACCTGCTGTAAAATTCTGAATACTACTGGTATTGGTATTAGGAGCAGCGGCAACGAAAAATGTTTTTCCAATTCCGGCCTTTCCTTTACTGGTAATTACTTCTCCGTGAACACTCTGAGCTAGTCTTAAACTGCAGTAAAAAGGTTTAATCGCTTTTAAATAAAGCCCTTTATTACCCACAATGAATGCTTCGGTAGATGTTCCCGTGGAAATAAGGTTATTGGCAACCTTATAGGTTTGTGGATTACCTTTACTGATTGTAACGGTTGTAACCACAGCATTGTTGTTGTAAATGGTTACGTCAAAAGGAGTGTCTGAATCAGTAGAAAGGTATATCATATTGTTATACCCTCCAACACTGTCATAATAAGGAGCAATCCAATGCTCGGTATCCCTTTGTGCAAAGAGTGTATTAATTGTCAAAAAAATTAATACCAAACTGAGTAGAAATCTTTTCATGTGTATGGAATTAGGATTTCTACAAAAATAAAATAAAAAATGAAATACTTTTAATAAAATTTAAATAAATGTTAAAAAAATGTCTTCGATTTTTAACTAAAAGCCCTCTTGGGTATGAAAGTGTTAATTAACTTGTAAGCTTAACTTTTTTGATTATCTGTAAATAGTTCTTTAATTGGTGAATTTTTTAATTTTTTAATTTTTCGGATATAAGATCGTATTGAAGAAGGAAAATAGCGTTAATAAAAAATCCCGGTGAATTTCACCGGGATTTTTTATTTTGAAACAGTTAGCTTATAGGCTTACTCTTACAAATCCTGTTACTTTTAAGTCTGCGTTTACAGATTTTACGTAATCAGCAACTGAGATACTTCCGTCTTTAATGAAATCCTGGTGTACCAAAGTGTTGTCTTTGTAGAATCTCTGCATTTTACCTTTCAAGATGTTGTCGATAATGTTTGCAGGCTTACCTTCTTCAGTAAGTTTGTGTCTTTCGATCTCTAACTCTCTGTCGATAGTTTCCTGAGAAACTGCAGTTTCGTCAAGAGCGATTGGGTTCATTGCAGCAACCTGCATAGAAACAGCTTTAGCAGCTTCTTCAGCTCCGTCTACTTTAGCAGAAAGAGAAGTGATTGCAGCAATTTTGTTTCCAGCGTGGATGTAAGCTCCTAAGAAATCTCCCTGGATTCTTTCGAAAGATCCGATTTCAATTTTCTCACCGATAACTCCTGTTTGCTCAACTAATTTCTCAGCAACAGTGATTCCGTGGAAATCTGTAGCTAAAAGCTCTTCTTTAGTAGCAGCGAAGATAGCCATTTCAGCTAATTCGTAAGCTAGCTCAACGAAAGCTTCGTTTTTAGCAACAAAGTCAGTTTCACAATTTAAAGAAATTACAGCACCTAAAGTGTTGTCTTCGTTTACTCTTGCGATTACTGCCCCTTCTGTAGACTCTCTGTCAGCTCTGTTAGCAGCAACTTTTTGTCCTTTTTTTCTAAGGATATCTACCGCTTTTTCGAAGTCTCCTTCAGCTTCAACTAGAGCTTTCTTGCAGTCCATCATACCTGCACCTGTTTGGTTTCTTAATTTAGCTACGTCTGCAGCAACTGGTGTATAAGACATAATATCTATTATTTTTTATTTAAGATTAGTATTAATTTTTAGCTTAATTTTAGAGCAGTGCAAAGATAATGATTTTAATGATAAACTAAAAAATGACTTTTCACGTTATTAATATATTTAATACTATTTTAAAGGTTTGATTAATGAAAAAAATCTTCTTCCTTCTATTTATATGCATTTTTGCTCTAGGTTTTTCTCAAAAAAAGAAAAAAACAAAATCTAAAGCAGTTGTTGAAAAAGAAACTGTAATTATCTATACCGAACAGGAAGCTGAGATTTCAAAAGAGGCAAGAGTAATTGCGGGATTTTTGAAACAGAACCCTGGTCATGCTAAAACTGACTACTTCAAAAGAAAACTGATTGATATTATTATGGCAGATAATTCTCCGGAAGCAAAGCCTACGATTAGACCAATCAGTAAAGATAAAATTGAAAATATCGTTAAAAATAATGAACTAAATAGTGGTAAAACACTTGCTGCAAATAAAACAAACACAGTAAATGGTAAGGCTGTGTCTGATAATACAGCTGCTGCTATTGAAGCTTTAAAAGAAGAACGAAGAACGACTACTTTTGCATCGGCAGGTTCTGCAGGCTCAGCAAAAAGTGCAGGAAGTTCTAAATCTGCTGGACCGAGTGAAGAAAATAAAAAAACAGCAGCTATGCTTACCCATCTTTTTAATAATGATTTGAATAAGAATGAAGCATACATAAATATTAAAAACAGGTCTGCCTGTAATCTTATCGTAAAGATCAGCGGCAAAAAATATTATAATCTGACAGTGCCTGCAAAAGGGGAAAATTTTATCCTTGTTGATAAAGGGGAATATGTAATGACTACCTCAGTGTGTGATGCCAAATATTCTTCTTTGAAGAAAATTACTCAGGATATTGAAATTGCCCTGAATGTTGCGGAATAGAATAAGAAAGAAGAAAACTAAAGAAAAAAGGTTAAGAAGAAATTCTTAACCTTTTTATTTTTTTATCCTTTAAACTGGCCCATTGCAATGAATTTGTCCTGTCTTTGGGTTTCAAGCTCCTGTCCTGTAAATTTGGAAAAAGCCTTGATATTTTGTAAAATTGAATTTTTCAGGTTCAAATAAGTGGTTTCCTGATCATAATGAGCGCCTCCAAGTGGTTCCTCAATAATTCCGTCAATGAACTTTTCTCTTAAAGCATCTGCCGGAGTAAGATTCAATGCATTGGCTGCATCTTCTTTGTGATCCCAGTTTCTCCACAAGATAGAAGAGCAGCTTTCTGGTGCAATTACTGTATACCAAGTGTTTTCCAACATATATACTTTATTTCCAACACCTATTCCTAATGCTCCACCACTGGCACCTTCTCCGATGATGTAAGTGAAGATTGGAGTTTTTAGCTGAACCATTTCAAAAATATTTCTTGCAATAGCTTCTCCTTGCCCTCTTTCTTCAGCTTCCAATCCAGGATAAGCTCCCGGTGTATCTACTAAAGTTACTACAGGAATATTAAACTTTTCAGCAAGCTTCATTAATCTTAAAGCTTTTCTGTATCCTTCCGGATTTGGCATTCCAAATCTTCTGTGCTGTCTTTCTTTAGTCGTTCTTCCTTTTTGAGTCCCTATGATCATTACTTTCTGACCATCAAGGGTAATCAATCCTCCAATCATTGCCGGATCATCAGCGAAATTTCTGTCTCCATGAAGTTCTAAGAAACTGCCTTTGTCTGCCATTCCGTTGATGTAGTCCAATG
>CBFQYI010000268.1:0-6463 GCA_965720825.1 uncultured Chryseobacterium sp.
ATATTTAGAGAAATAATAATGATCACATTACACTTTTTTACGATAGATGATGCTCCACAACTGATTTCAAAGATAAAAGATGAAAGGATGCTTCTTCAGTTTGCCGGCCCCGTATACCGTTTTCCTCTCACGGAAGAACAGCTGGAAAAAGATTTGTCTGATGAAAACAGAACCCTTTTTAAAATTACAAATCAAACTGGAAGTACAATCGGACATGCTCAGATATTTCTAAAAGAGAAAACATTCCTGTTGGGAAGAATTCTGATCTGGGACGAAAACAACAGGGGAAAAGGCTATGGAAAGAAGGTCATGCAGGAGCTTTTGAAATATGGTTTCAATCATTTTGATAAAGACACAGCGGAACTTAACGTTTACGACTGGAATTCCGGAGCTATAGAATGTTACAGGAAAGTAGGGTTTGCTTTTGATCCCGATGTTAAAAGCGAAGCCAGGATTGATCAGGAAACTTGGGTTTCCCTGAATATGAAAATTCACAAAAATAAATTTGAATTACAGGAATCATGACAGAATTTACAGGACTTCGCCCTATTTTCTGGACAGAAAACCTTGAAGAAACCATTGCATTTTATATGAATGTCCTCGGATTTACCCTGATGGGAAGAAATGATGACTGGCAGTGGGCTTCTCTTCGAAAAGATGAAATCTATATTATGCTTTCTCAACCTAACGAGCATGAAAACAATACTTCCATTGGGTTTTCAGGATCATTTTATTTCAATGTAAATCAGGTGGATGATCTTTGGGAAGACCTTAAAACAAAAGCCAAAGTCTGCTATGAAATCGAAACTTTTGAATGGGGAATGAGAGAATTTGCAATATATGACAACAATGGATACATATTACAATTTGGTGAACCGGTAGATAATATTGGCAATACGGAATAAAATTTGCTATTTTTGGAGAAATATTTAGAAATTCAATGAAAAAAAGTATAATAGCGGGTTTCGCAGCGATTTTATTATTGGCGTCTTGTAATAAGGATAAAGAAATTCTTAATACATTAAACACTTATAATACTTCAATGGAGGCGAAGGGATACCATTTCGGAGATAAGCTTGAGCTTCCGAAAGAGGTAACGGAAAATGCAGAAAGCGTAACAATCAGCTTTGGAGATAAAGAAACAACAGATTTAACAATTGATCCTAAATTTTTCACATTAGGAGACAATGCTGTTACATTCAATATTAAAACAAAAGGAGGTGAAGTTCTTAATCAGGATGCTACCATCAATGTATTTGCAAAAAATCCTGAAAAAAATATTCCTTATCAGATCGTAGCTGAATATCCTCACGATCCTAAAAACTTTGTACAGGGTTTCCAGATTGAAGGAAATACTATTTATGAAAGTGACGGACAGAACGGATCTTCACAGATTTTAAAATACACGCTGGGAACAACCACTCCGTTGGCTTCTACAAAACAGGCTCAGGAAGACTTTTCTGAAGGTAGTACCATCGTGGGAGATAAAGTGTACCAGTTGACATGGCAGAGTAAAAAAGGATATGTTTATGATAAAAGTTCATTAAAGCTGCTTTCAGAATTTGCTTATCCAAATGTATTAGGTGAAGGTTGGGGATTAACGTATGACGGGAAAAGCCTGATTGCTTCTGATGGAAGTAAGCTTTTATATTTCCTTGATGTCAATGATCCTTCAAAACTGATTAAATATATTGCCGTTGCAGGAAGCTCTCAGGCATATGATCAGTTGAACGAACTGGAATACCACAACGGATTTATTTATGCCAACGTTTGGCAGAAGCCCATCATTTTAAAGATCAACCCAGCCAATGGAGAAGTAGTGGGAACTTTTGATTTTACAGAAATCGCAAAACAGAATACCAAAGGAAGTGATGATGTACTGAATGGAATTGCTTTCAAAGGAGAGAATATGCTGGTAACAGGTAAAAATTGGCCAAAGATTTACGAAGTTCAGATCAAATAATCTGATTCTATTGATAAAAATAAAAATAGCGTTCCCCTGGGAGCGTTATTTTCGTTTTGAGGATTAAATTTTAGTACTTTTGGCAAATGATTAATACCTTCATGAAGCGAAATATCCATATTGGTTTTGTAGCGGCTTTATTCCTTATTTCTTGCAGTAACAAGGAAAAAATGCTCGGTTCTCTGGCGGATTACAATAACTCAAAAGAAGAAAAAGGCTATCATTTTGGTGATAAGCTTGATCTTCCAAAAGAAGTAACAGAAAATGCAGAAAGTATTACCATCAGCTTTGGGGATAAAGAAACAGAAGACTTAAGAATTGATCCTGAATTTTTCACACTGGGAGATAATAAAGTAGTTTTTGTGATAAAGACCAATCGTGGAGAAACGTTAAATCAGGATGCTACGATCAATGTATTTACAAAAGCACCTGAGCAGAACATCCCCTATAAAATAGTTGCCGATTACCCTCATGATCCCAAAAACTTTATTGAAGGTTTTGTGATAGAAGGAAATACGGTGTATGAAAGTGACGGAATGAAGGGGGCTTCCCAGCTTATAAAATATACTTTAGGATCTTCAGTTCCTAAAATTATGGCTAAGCAGCCCGCTGATATTTTTTCTGAAGGTTGTACGATTGCAGGAGATAATGTGTATCAGCTGACCTATCAGAATAAAATTGGTTTTATTTATGATAAAAATACCTTGAAAAAAATATCCGAATTTCCATTGCCTGGTGTAATTGGAGAAGGTTGGGGGCTGACCTATGATGGGAAAAACCTGGTCGCTACAGATGGTTCAAAGAATCTTTATTTTCTGGATGTTGAGAATCCTTCAAAAGTAGTGAGAACTTTAGCCGTTGGCGGGAATTCTACCATTTATAATCAACTCAATGAACTTGAATATCACAACGGATTTATCTATGCTAATGTCTGGCATCAACCTGTCATTCTAAAAATTAATCCTGCAAACGGAGAAGTTGTTGGAAAATTTGATTTCACACAATTGACCAAAGAAAATGATAAGGGAGACAGCGAACATGTTTTAAATGGAATAGCTTTTAAAGGTGATCATATGCTGGTGACAGGAAAAAACTGGGAGAAAATTTATGAAGTTGCTTTTCAATAAACTTATTATATCTTTTGTAGAACAGTATTTTTCAGCAATAAGATGGTCTCAATTTTGATGAATTTCACAGAAGATTCTATTGGATTTAATCATCTTTTGAGTAAAGTTATTTTTCAGTAAATTGACCCCATTAAAAAAACAGAGTGAAGTTTTTAAACATACTATTTTTTTTCCTTTTCTGTACGGCTTCAGCGCAGAATATTCTTCCTTTAGATACATTGAAACTAAAGGAAGCCAAAGATATGCTTGCTGATGACTACGGAAATCTGTATATCTATAAAAACAAAGATTTCAGTTTTACCAAATACGATTCTTTAGGGAAGCAGATCGGGAAAATGATGCTTACTGTTCCATACAAAGTTCAGTCAGTACAAAATCCTCTGAATGTACCGTTATTTTCTGAAAATGCTCAGGAAATGAAATTTGTAGACCAGAATATGAATGAAATTCAAAAATTGGATTTTAAACAGAAATTTGGTTTTATCAGAATGGCTTATGCTGAAGATCTGCAGCAACTGTGGCTTTTGGATGATAGTACAAAACGTCTGATACAATATAATTTCAGAAATGATACCACCATCAACTCATATCCTTTTGATATCAGTTTTGAAGATTTAATGGATATGCTGGTCTATGAAAATAAAGTCTATATTTTAACGAGAAAACATATCAGGATTTACAGCCTGAAATTTGAAAAACTTTTCGAAGCCCCTTTGGAAAACGGAAAACGTTTTCGAAGAGAGAATGATATGATCCTGGTGGTTGCCGGTAATTTCATTTCGCAATATGTCCCTGAAAAAGGGATGACAACCATTTTTGAAGATCAGGAAGCGCAAATTGTGGATAAAAACATCCTCTCTTATTTTGCAATCAAAGGGAACAAACTCTATCTTTACAGCCTTGAAAAAGTAAAGAAAGCCAAACAGCAAAAACAGCTCGAAGCTCAGCCGGAATCTCTGCAGCCATCTACAGAAAAGCCAGTAGAAACAACTGATGAGAATACAGCAGAGAAACCTTCAGACAATACCTTAGAGAAATTGATTGAAGACACTTCTAAAGTTCAGACTGAGGCCATCGAAAAACTTATCAACTAATCAGTAATACAAGGAAAAAGAATATTATGCATATTGCAGTTACAGGAAACATCGGAGCCGGAAAAACAACTTTGACAACGATGCTTTCCAAGCATTACGGATGGGATGCACAATTTGAAGATGTAGATCATAACCCTTATCTGGAGGATTTTTATTCTGATATGAGCAAATGGAGTTTTGCATTGCAGGTTTATTTCCTGGGAAGCAGATTCCGCCAGGTGAAAGAGATTAGAGAAAGTGGGAAAAACATTATTCAGGATCGTACCATCTATGAAGATGCCCATATCTTTGCAGAAAACCTGAATGATATGAATCTTCTTTCAGACAGGGATTTCAATAACTATTCATCAGTTTTTGATTTGATGAAGTCTTTTGTATCTGCTCCGGACCTTTTAATTTATTTAAAATCAGATGTTCCTAACCTGGTTAAAAAAATCTACAAAAGAGGCCGTGAATATGAAGCATCCATCAGTATTGAATATCTTTCAAAACTGAATCAGAAATATGAAAAATGGATCTCCAATTATACGGAAGGAAAACTTCTGATTGTAGAAGTGGATGATCTTGATTTCGTGGAAAAACCTGAAGATTTCGGATTTATTCTGGAGAAAATTGAAGCCGAACTTCACGGATTGTTTTAACATATTTTTATCAGAACATTAAGACATACTCAGAGTAATTCTTTTTAAATTTGTTAAGATCAAGTTTAATTTTTTGAATAATTAATTATATCATGGTAGTTAAAGTTTTACATAACGGGAACTGTTCAAAGTCAAATGCAGTACTGGAGTATCTTGACGAAAACGGAGTGTCTTTTGAGATCATTAATATTGTTGATGATCCGTTAAGCCCGCTTGAAATAAGAACAGTATTGAAAAAGCTGAACCAAAGTGTTTTTCATATCATTCGTAAGACAGATAAACTGTATATTGAAAACTATGCAGATAAAAATTATTCTGAAGAAGAGTGGATTAAAATTCTTTCTGAGAATCCCTCTCTGATACAAAGACCGATTCTGGTAAAAGGTTCCGTAGCAATGCTGGGAAGGCCTATTGAAAATGTAAAGTTTTTTATTGAAAAATAGATCAATGTAATATATAAAAAAATCCGTTCTTTTAAAGAGCGGATTTTTTATGTTATGGGGTTTCAGTTTTGTTGGGTCCATTGATTATCTTATATAAAGCTTCCAGTTCTTTTGGAGGTCGTCCGGAATCAAAATCTGAAGAAGTATATTCCTTTCCGTTAGAGGTAATGATAATAGATGCTATCATTGCCCGGTCAGAATGCCTGCCCTCTGTAGGAGCTTTAAGATCTGATATCTTGGATAAGTCAATAGTTTGAGCCAGTCTGGAAACCGTCTGCCATTCCGCAGGAGATATTTTAGTAGTAGTAATTTCTTCGTTAATATTGGATTCTTTTGAAGAAGGAGTGAAGACTATGTTTCTGCTGAATCCTCTTGTTCTTTCTATTAACTGGATCTGTTCAATCTTTTGTTGTTGAACTGCAGAGGAGGTATTGGAGGTATTATTATCGTTGTTATTTTTGTGCATACAGCTTGTAGCTGAGGTGGCCAAAATAATATTAAATAGGATCAGTTGGATGTTCATCATGTTCTGTTTTAAGTTTTAAATAATAAAAAACCGCTTCATGATGATGAAACGGTCTTTGTTTTTACAATAGAATAACGCCTTCTATTTTTGCTACTTCTTTATAAATATTCACTACCTGATTGGCATCCAAAACAAATGCATTGATATTGCAGGCGGTGTATTTTCCATTTTTGCTTTCGCGGTTTCCCAGTGTAAATTTAATACCATCAAAAACTCTGTAAATTTCAGTAAGTTTTGCCTGGTCTGTAGGAATAATAAATTTAAATAAATAATCCTCTGGAAAATCATGATGATCTTCCAGTTTCTCCTTCAAAGACTGATAAAAATCTTCAGGACTTGCGTGTTGATTTCCTTGTAATATATCCATCTGCAATTGTTAATATAATATAAATATAACGAAAAATTTCCTATTTTCCAAATGGTCCCAGCAGAGACTTGGAGTTCTGGTGTTCATAATCTTCAATGATATTGAATAACCCATTTACCAGCTGCTCGGAAGCCAGTTTACTCAATCCTCCTGAATTGACGGTATTGCTATTTCCACCTAACAGGCTGCCCAGGAAATTACTTCCGGATAACGCTGTATTAATGGTTTTTACAATCCCATATTCATTCAGTTTTTCATCTACTTTAGGTGCAATGGCAGAAATAAGCTGTTGGGATGTTTTT
>CBFQYI010000269.1:0-6442 GCA_965720825.1 uncultured Chryseobacterium sp.
CCTAATTAAGTTGGAGAGTTTGAAAGTTGGAGTGTAATAGAGTGAGAGTGTGTGAAAAGGTTGGGGAGAAATAGAGTCTTCGGATTCTAGGGTTGGAGTTGGCAGTTTATATTTGGAAGATAGAAATATAAAAGTTGGAGTTTTTGAAAGGGATTGATTAAAAAAAACGTTTGACCAAAATCTTATAAGTATAATACCCTAGCAGACATCCTATAGTATCTGCTACGATGTCTAAAGTTTCCATAGATCTGCCCAGTCCCATTTCTTCCTGTAGAATTTCAGTGAGGAAGGCATAGAGAAGGATGATCTGAAAAAAGTAAGAGAATTTTATTTTGGGGAATGCAGCAATGAAAGAGAAGCCCAAGGCTGCAAATATACTAAGATGCAATACCTTGTCGATACCGCTGAACATGAACCAATATTCATGATTTTCTTCTCCCGGTTTGAGAAGCATATAAGTAAGAAATGCCCAATAAATGGGCAGTATCTTACTAAATATTTTTGAAATCTTATCCAATGATCGCTTTGTAATCATCCGCAGAAAGTAACTCTGACTGATCTGCCCCATCAGCAATTTCCAATTTGATGATCCATCCGTCTCCATAAGGATCTGTATTTAACAGTTCAGGCTGATCTTCTAATTCTGAATTAAACTCAATAACCTTTCCTGCGATAGGTAAGAATAGATCTGAAACAGTTTTTACTGCTTCTACACTTCCGAAAACGTCTCCTCCATTAAGATCATCATCTACAGTATCTACATCAACGTAAACGATGTCTCCAAGTTCTCCTTGTGCGAAGTCTGTAATACCGATTGTAGCAACGTTACCTTCGATCTTGATCCATTCGTGATCTTTCGTGTACTTTAATTCTGATGGTGTGTTCATTTTTAAATTTTTATTTTGTACAAATGTATTCAAAAATATAGTAGCTTCAAATATTGGATATAAAAAAAGTCCTTCAAATGAAGGACTTTTATGTTTGTATTATTTTTAGAATCCACCTCCGGATTCACCGAATGTAAATGTGGCTGAGATACCAGCTCTGACCGTAGACAGCGGGAATGCTGTGGAGATCTTATATTTTGAGGTCATCTGTTCGTAGAAGACTCTCAGGTTCAAGTTCTCGGAAACATTATAGTCTGCGGAAAGTTTGATATTCATGAGTCTTTGTCCTCCAGTAACCTGGGCATCATTTAACAGAATATTCATAATGGATGTTTTACTGTCTCTTAATGAAATATCACCTCGGATATTTAGGTCACTTCCTTTTCCTCTTGTCCCTCTACCTCTGATATTGGCTGTTCCCAGTCTGAAGTTTCTGACAATATATCCAAGTCTTACCACATATTCTGTATTGGCATCTTCAGTAAGGGTCTGGTTGACTAATCCCAGTACCATCATTCTGGTTCTGTTATACTGTATTCCAAACTGCATATTGTTTCTCATGGTAACATCTACTCCGATAAGTGGTGAGAAAGATTCTACATATCCAACCTGTGCGAATGTATAAGGGTTAATCTTGTCTCCATCATTTTTTTTCACATTGCCTGCATCATCCACTGTCTGATAATACCCGTTCGGGTTGCCATGATAGTCTACATTGCTTTGAATACCTGTTGCTGTATACGTAGCGGTATAGGCATGTAAGATATCAAACTTCGTGAACTGCCCGCTGATCATTGGGATATTTTTTAATCCGGAATAGGTAATTCTCCAGTTTGGCAATGGGAATCCCGCTTTTTTAGGATTACCCATAGGCGTCACAGATTTCCCTTCCATCGCAGCTCTAAAGGCTGGAATCAATACATAGGCATTTCCAATGCTATAGTGCTGAGCAAATCCATTATTATCTAATACTGCTCCAGGACCTCCCAGCTGTTGAGAAAGGGCTCTTGCATTTTCTCTGATTGCCTGATAAACGGCCTGTCCATCTTTAAATGACGTACTGAGAAGTGTTGTTGTATTAGAATACGTTGTCATTTCGCTGGCAAATGTAAAGTCCGGATCAGGAACCCCACCATTAGTATAGTTAAATCCTGTATGGGAGAAGTTACTGTTGAAGGTATGCAACACATTAAGGTCAACTCGCAGATCATTCATCGGCATCACCTGTAAGTCTGCTCTCAATTCTTTGGTAGACATTCTTACGTATGGATCCGTCATATAATTAGAGTTACTCACCCATCCGTTTTCCATTACGGTTCTTCTGATGTCTGCCTGAGACCCTAGAAGGAATCCTAGTGTTGGACCTCCCAGTGTCTGCCCGGATCCATACCAGTTTGGCGCTGATATCAACCCTGGAAGTACTGTTCCATTCGTTTCGTTATAACTTACATTTAACTGTTTGAAAGAAGTCAGTAAGAACGCTGCACTTTGAAGTGGAGTAAGTTTATTTTTAAATTTATATTTTTTGTATCTGTATCTGTTTTTCTCCCATTGTTTTGAATACACATTGTTCAGAGAGTCCATCTCCTGTCTGCGCTTCTGAAGTTTGGCATTAATATTTTTGAAATAGTTAAACTGTCCGAAGAACTTAGGAAGATCTGCAGAAGCAGTTGCCTGAATAACATTGGTATTCTGTCCAACAGATCCTAAACTTGCTGTCTGGTTCGTATTAGGATCTACAAATCCAGTCAATGAAGTAGACCTTGCAGCCCAGTTATAAGTAAATCCGTATCCTACTTCTGCATCAATGAAATCCAGATAAGGCAGATACTGGAACGGCAGTTTATAATTCAACTGTGCTCTGTGGTTATACAATACCGGTCTTCCGGCTCTGAATACATTTCCGAAAATCGATTTGCTGTCCATCGAATTTACATCCAGATTGTCATTCAACGTTCTGGTTGCGGAGTTGATTTCCAGCTTTAATGATTTTGTGAAATTGAATCCTAATCCGTACTGCCATCCAAAGAAGAAGTTTCTGTTTCTGATGGCATCAAAATTATTATTCATGTCTCCGTTCAGGATGGCTTCCACATTTCTGAACTCGAGCTCGTTGTAATTTCTGTCGATTTCAGTTCTGAAAGATATTCTTGTAGGAATTGGATTAATATTGAATTCCTTCACCCATCTCAGATACTTTGTAGATTTCGCCGTATCACTGATCATCTTGTTGAAAGGTTTCAGTACCCACGGTTTAAACGTGTAGTTATAATCAATATACCCTCTCAGATACTGTCTGTAATTTCTTTTGGTATAGATGTCTCTGAAATAGTCATCGTTATAAACAGCAGTTACTGATACGTTTTCGATATCATAAAACTTAGGTTTTTTATTTGGATTTACTCTTTCTTTATGCATGTTAACGACACCTATACTTCTCTGTTGGGTATAGGTTCTCGCTACTTTTTTCAGCTGGTCTTTGTTTGGTGCCTTATTGAATTCTACGTCGGTATCCAGAGGGTTGTACTTTGGATCTTCAATGGTCTGTGAGTAAGAATAATTCAGAGGAATTTTCACCCCTGTTTTCTCCGGAAGGAATTTATCTACATTGATCGCAGTATTGATACTGAATGCCGACTGAGTAGATTGTGTTCTTTCCGCAGGTTTTGAATCGATATTTCCGAAACCAACCGATGTATAAGAGGCATTGGCATTCACTGTTGCCAGGTCTCCCATATTAAAGTTCAAGCTGGCATTTCCTGCATATCCACCATCATTCTCAATTTCAGAAAGACGGATTTCGTTAACCCACATAACTCTTGTTATGGTAGAGTTTGTTCTTGGATCTGCATTTCTTACCCCAATCATAATGGTGGTAATATTTCCTAAACTTGGTCTACCTTTAATATAAATATTTTTATAAGGTTCCTGATATCCTGTGTCAACTGTTCTATTCGTAATAGCAACACCAGATTTGTCTCTTCTGATCTTAGCATCTACAAAGTTCTGAACATCAAAATCAACTTCGTTTTCCATCGGCCAGATTTCCATAGGTGCTGTAGCTGTTGTAGGAGTCATTCTTAAAGATGATTCATACTCGTAATAGTTATCAGTGGCATCGCTTCCGAAACGAATAAAGAATTTGGTATTCTCATCCAATCCAATCACTCTGTTCAATGGATCATGAGCGTGTACAAACAGCTTCAGTTTTTTGTATCTTCTCATATCCAATGTTGTATTTTTGAATACTCCTCGTGCCTCAGTTTTAAGGTCTTTCACTTTCATGTAAAGTGACGCTTCATTCTGTCTCTGCGCTCCTGCATTTCCACTCAATACCTGTCTGTCAATTCCCGGAGGCAATACATATGGAGGTTGGTTCAATGCATTTTCTTCAATATTTACACTTCCTATTTCAAAGTTTGGATCTGTAACCGTTCCTGTTCCTTCGTCGGAATTAGGAACATTTACACTGGCAATTTTACTGGTATACTTTCTCCAGTCTGATCTTACAAGATCCATTGTTCCGAATCTTAAGGTAGACGTTTGGTCAAATCCTGCCAGCATTAATCTTGCAAATCTTACGTTATTTAATACTGCATCTTCATGTGTTCCTTCAGCTAGATCATAATTAGCCACAGGAATTCTAAACAGGTACCATTTAACATCTGAAGTCTGTCCGTTCTGAAATGTTGCTTTTACTGTTTTTACATCTACAATATTATTCGATCCAAGTGACAAACTTGGCTGGTCAAGCTTTATAACATATTGGTTATAGTTTTCAGTCTGATCAAGGTTGTAATCTTTGTTGATATCTTCAGCATCCGGAGTTTGCGAAGCTACATTCAGAGAGTTTGCTTCTGAGTTTCCTTCAGGGTTTCTGAAATATTTGTATCGTTCTACAACAGAAGCAGCCTGGCTTCCTGTAAATTTATCAGAAAGATAGAATACGAAGTCATCCACTGCAGGGTCAGCAATATTGGTTACCGGGTTTACAAATGTATTTCCGAATCTCATTGCTTCCTGATCAGAAGTAAGACCATCATATCCGGCATCCTGTGTTTTTCTTTCATCTCCTTCTGTAGAGAATGCATATAAAATTGGTGGCTGTTTTGGCTGAGTTCCCCAATTTGAATTCGTTGTAGAAGAAGGATTACCTGGAGTTGGAAGTCCGTTTTCATACTGCATTTTTCCATCTTTCAGAACATCTTCAGAAACGTTTCCTAAATGAAGTAAAAGTTTTGGATCAGTACCCAGAGTTTTACCATCTGCATAAGGGTCCATCATCCAGAATTCAACGTATTCAATGTTTGAAGTAACAAAGTTGGGAACACTGATCGATCTCATAATCCCTGCCCATCTGCTTTGTGCCTGTTCTGCCAAAGGGTTTACGTTATAAGGTCCTTTTTCCTTAGGGAAATAAGAGATATCGAAAGTATTCGTAAAGGTTTGTTCTCCTGCTACGAAATCTCTGTTGTTATAGATCTCTGAGTATTGTACTCTTCTGGAAGCGTGGTTGGATACAGACTGTGGTGTAATTCCTGAAGGAGCTTTTCCTCCAACGTTCCAGAATCTAGGGTCGATATTATACCATGTTAATAATCCTCTTCCATATCCGCTTGTTATATCATCATTTGCCGGTACTGTATTAAATGGCGGCAATGTATTTTTTTCCGGTTTTGAAGCAAGGCTCCATGCTGCAGGTTCTTTTAATGATATTTTGGAAGTTGTTTGTTCAAAGTCGTCAATGTAAGATTGATTATTTGTCCCTTTATTCAATCCAGTTAATAGGTAAGCAGCTTCCATCTTAAAGTTTAAGTTGGATGGAGCTTCGGTTTTTACCATAGGAAGCTTGTTGGTCAATCTTGTAAGGTAAGGAGCCTGATTGTTGTACATCAAGTTGATCCCTGCCATCGTATTGTTTACCGCTTCCTGTCCGAAGTTTACTTTCTGGGTCAATGGAGACTCTGAGTAATTGATTACTGTTCCTCCTAAGATAAAGTTTTCACTAAATCTTCTTTCTAAATTTAATCCTAAGAATCTTTTTCTCTGGGTATTAAATGTCAACTGGTTTTCCAATGAAATATTGATGGCCTGTCCGGACTGTTTTACATTTTCATTAATGATTGTAACCGTACCAAGCATGTAGTCTACCGTATAGTCTACTCCTTCTGTAAGCTGTACCCCGTTTGCAGCCACTTTTACTGATCCCTGAGGAACGTTTACTGCACCTAAAGAAATACCTTGTCCCTGAACTCCTTTGTAGCGTCCTTCCATGGTATACCTTTGCGCAAGGTTACTGGAGATCGCCTGTTGTTTTTGTTTGGTATAAAGATCCTGAAAAACATATTGAGGATCACTTGTCCCTAATTTTGATTCCAGAAATTTACCGAAAGGCTGTACTTTGGTAAAGATGACTCTTCCTGTTTCCGGTCTGATGGTAATCCCATTCACAAAGTCGAAAATACCATCTCCTTTACTTCCGTCTTTATTATTCTGAATATCGCCGTTCATATTGAGGCGGTCCCAGTTAAATAATTTCAATAAGTTTTGATCTT
>CBFQYI010000270.1:0-6432 GCA_965720825.1 uncultured Chryseobacterium sp.
AATAAGGTTATTCTTAAAATTAAGTCTTTTTGATTTATTACAAACTTACCACGCAGAGGTCACAAAGATGTTATTAAAATAATTGTTAAAACGATCGCAACGGCGTTTTTACTCAGTAAAATACGCTGTCATTAGCTGAACGAAGTACCCTTGCGAACAAAATAGAGTATTATGATAAATACTTTGCGAACCCAGTGTTTAAACCATTTATTGTACTGGATCTGTAGAAGAATAATCTAAACGCAGAGATCGCAAAGATGTTATTAAATAACTGTTAAAACGATCGCAAAGGTGTTTCACTCAGCAAAGTATGCTATCATTTGCTGAACGAAGTGCCCTTGCGAACAAAATAGAGTATTATGATAAATACTTTGCGAACCCAGCGTTTCAACCATTCATTGTACCGGTTCAGACAAAGGAATGTCAGGAGTTCCACTATAGAAAACAATCAACGTTGCTCCCTGATCTCCGGTTTTACCTCTGTGACCGGTATTAACCATTTCAGGAAGTACCTGACCCTTTCTGATCCACTGTGTTTTACCATCCTCTTTTCTCTCAATCTGAATTTCACCTTTTTCTACATACGCTGCATTAATGATAGGATGCTTATGCCAGCTGAGTGCTGAATTGGGAGGGATAGCAATCTTAAGAACAGAGATTTCCGGCTGAGTTGCAGGATAGGCGGGATACGTAGTTCCGTCCCAGGATTTTGTCGTTTTTAAAAGTGTCACCGATTCTATTTTATCAGAATATCCTGATTGTGGATCGTTAGACGAATTATCACAGGAAACAATGAGTGAAGAGGATACAACAAAGAATGCTGTAGCCAAGAATTTTTTTTTAGTCATAAGCTTCATATTTATATTTTGGTTTTGGTTCGGATCATCCGATATACAAAAATAATAACCTAATTTAAATTTCCCTATTTAATGAATTGTTTTTTTATCAATTTGTTTAATACTCTGATTTCAAAAAATATTCCTCAAAGAAAACATTTGTCATAAGTTTAAAAGGTTATTTTTTATATTTTTGCTTCCAAATTAGAAAAAAATGAAAAAAGTATTAGCAATCGCATTTATCGGAGGTTTATTATTAGCAAGCTGCTCAAAAAAAGTTGATCACTCTTTACAGGATAGCAACACAATGCTTCCAGAGCCAGAAGTAGCTACTGTTGATTCTACGGCTAAAACTGCTGCTCCAGCTGCTGCAACTCCGGCTGCTCCTGCACCTGAAGCTGCTAAAACAGATTCTACAGCGAAGAAATAATGAAAAAAATACTTTTAGCAGGAACCTTAGGTCTTATGATCATTTCCTGTTCTAAAAAAGAAAATACAGCAGAAGTGGCGTCTTCTTCTGAAACAACTGCTGTTTCAGAGCCTGCTCAATCTAATCTTTCTGGTGATCAGATCATGGAAACATTGGATTGCTCAGGATGCCATTCTGTTAATGAGAGAATGATAGGACCTTCTTATAAGGAAATTGCAGGAAAGTACTCTGAAAAGGATACAGAACTGCTGGCTTCCAAAATTATAGAAGGCGGAAGTGGAGTATGGGGAAGTGTGCCAATGGCCGCCCATCCACAGGTATCTAAAGAAGATGCCAAAAAAATGGTAGAATATATTTTAAGTCAGAAAAAATAAAATATGTCTGCTGAAAAATCCAGTCTGCACACAAGAAATCTGCATCGTAATCCCTATGATTTTGATCAGCTTATTTCTTGTGTGCCGGAACTGAAACATTATGTTTTCGTGAATGCTTATCAGACGGTAACCATTAATTTCAGCATTCCACAAGCTGTTAAACTGCTCAATAAAGCCTTACTCTCACATTTTTACAACATTAAAGGTTGGGATATTCCCGATACCAATCTTTGTCCACCTATTCCCGGAAGAGCAGATTATGTACATTATATTGCTGATCTTTTAGGTGAAAAACTTGGTGAAATTCCGACAGGAAATTCTGTAAAAGGGTTAGATATAGGAACAGGAGCTAATCTTGTATATCCTTTAATCAGCCACAGATCTTATGGCTGGACGATGCTGGGAACGGATATCAATCAGGATTCTTTGAAAAATGCTCAAAATATTTTGGACCAGAATGAAGATCTATCATCTGTTATTCAGTTGAAAAGTCAGCCTGATACTGATCATATCTTTACCAATATTATTAATACTGACGACAGATTCACTTTTACGATGTGCAATCCTCCTTTTCATGATTCTGAAGAATCTGTGATGAAAGGGAATATCAGAAAAACAAAAAACCTTAGTAAATCAAAGAAAAGTAAACCTCTTCTTAATTTTGGCGGTCAGCAGTCGGAATTATGGTGCGAAGGTGGTGAACTGGCTTTTATTACAAAAATGATTCATGAAAGTGCGTTATTTTCAGCACAGGTTCTCTGGTTCACATGTCTGGTTTCTAAGAAAGATAATCTCAATAAGCTGATTAACCTTTTAAAAAACGTCAAAGCCGTAGAAGTGAAAACCATTGATATGGCTCAGGGACAAAAAGTTAGCAGAATGCTTGCGTGGACGTTTATTTCTCAAAAAGACAGAAAAACCTGGTTTATTTAAAGTTCAATGTTTAAGGTTTAATGTTTAATGTTTAAAGTCATAGTACAATATTCAAATCTCGTATCCTTATACCTCGTATCACGCAACACGCATCCCAATACCCCGCATCTCAGCCACTTTTTAAAATTTCTGAAAAAAGCCATTGATGATCATGCCAAAAATGCCTAAATTTGTACGCTTTTAGAAAAATAAGAAATGCAATTATCAGAACAAGAAATCATTAGAAGAGAAAAGCTGAATAAGCTTACTGAAATGGGGATTAATGCGTTCCCTGCGGATGAGTATATAATTACAGATACTACAGAATCTATAAAACAGGACTTTTCTGAAAGTAAACAGGTAAAGATCGCTGGTAGATTGATGTCCCGCAGAATTCAAGGAAAGGCTTCTTTTGCAGAATTGCAGGATTCTAAAGGAAAAATCCAGGTTTACTTCAACAGAGACGAGATTTGTCCGGGTGAAGATAAAGAACTATATAATGAAGTTTACAAGCACCTTTTGGATATCGGTGATATTATCGGTATTGAGGGAGAATTGTTTACGACTCAGGTTGGAGAGAAGACGGTTTTAGTAAAAAACTTTATCCTTCTTACGAAGGCTTTACGTCCGCTACCTCAGGCAAAAACTGATGAAAACGGTGTTGTACACGATGGATTCACCGATCCGGAATTAAGATACAGACAGCGTTATGTAGATTTAACGGTAAATCCACAGGTGAAAGAAATTTTCGTGAAAAGAACAAAATTGTTCAATGCCATGAGAACATTCTTTAATGATGCTGGATATTTTGAAGTGGAAACACCAATTCTACAATCAATTCCTGGTGGAGCAGCAGCAAAACCGTTTATCACACACCACAATGCGTTAGATATTCCATTATATTTAAGAATTGCCAACGAATTATATCTGAAAAGATTGATCGTAGGTGGTTTTGATGGTGTATATGAGTTCTCTAAAAACTTCAGAAATGAAGGAATGGACAGAACGCATAACCCAGAGTTTACCGCTATGGAAATCTATGTAGCGTACAAAGATTACAACTGGATGATGGATTTCACTGAGAAATTATTGGAATTCTGTGCTATCCAGGTAAACGGAACTACAACGGCTACTTTCGGAGAACACAATGTAGACTTCAAAGCTCCTTATCCAAGAGTTTCCATGACAGAAGCGATCCTGAAATTTACAGGGTTTGATATTACTGGAAAAACTGAGAAGGAATTATACGATTTTGCCAAGTCTATCGGTATTGAAGTGAATGAGACGATGGGGAAAGGGAAATTAATCGATGAGATCTTCGGTGAAAAATGTGAAGGAAACTTCATTCAGCCGACTTTCATTACAGATTATCCGATCGAAATGTCTCCACTGACAAAGAAACACAGAAGCAAAGAAGGCTTAACAGAGCGTTTTGAATTAATGGTATGTGGTAAAGAAATCGCTAACGCTTATTCAGAGCTTAATGATCCTATCGATCAGAGAGAACGTTTTGAAGCACAAATGGCGTTATCTGAAAGAGGAGATGATGAAGCCATGTTCATCGATCAGGACTTCTTAAGAGCGCTGGAATATGGTATGCCGCCAACTTCAGGATTAGGTATCGGTATGGACAGATTAATCATGTTCTTAACGAATAATGCGTCAATCCAGGAAGTATTATTCTTCCCTCAGATGAGACCTGAAAAAGCGGTTCCACAAATTGAATTAGGTGAGGATGAAAAAGTAATCCTTGAAATCCTTAATTCTCAGGAGGAAGCAATGTCTCTAACTGAAGTAAAAGAAAGAAGCCAGTTATCCGGTAAAAAATGGGATAAAGCTTCTAAAACTTTGACAAAAAATAATATTGTGAAAGTAGAGAAGATTGACGAAAATCTTTTGATGAAATTGGCTTAAGATTTAAGACAATAAATAGTATAAATAAAAAGACTGCTTTTGGGCAGTCTTTTTTTGTAGGGCATTGTAAAAGAAGGTTTTATTTGTATATTCATCTCCTAAAAAACTAACTGAAAACCTATTAAACATGTCAAGACGAATTAATATTCTTCAGCCTTTAGCAATATATTCGGCTCATGAAGAAAATTCCAAAACCTCTGACTTTTTACACGAAGGAGAAATTGTAGAATTTAACCGTGAAAAAAGGCGAAATGGACTTAACTGGATGGAAATTTATATTGCCGGAAAAACCTTATATATTAAGAAAGATTTTTCTAAAATGTATATTGTGAGAGATGCCAGGCTTTCCGATGATTCCTGCACCGTTGTATTTATTGAAGAAAATGATGGTAGAAAACGGTCTTTTTCTGAAGTATTCAGCGCTTCAAGAATAGAAAATGAAGAAAATAATACAGCTGTAAAACTAAGCAGGACTTATGATTCAGGGAAAAAGGAAAAGTATCTGGAACTTTTTTATGATAAAAACAATGCGGACGTGAGTATTAAAACACTTGTAAAAAAAGATAAATTTGACATTACTTCTGAAAACAAAGTTTTTCTTGAAATTTTATATGGTAAAAGAACGGGGTATATTCTTTCCAATGTAGATTATTCTGAAAGTAAAGACTGGTGGATGAAACCCCTTATGTATATCATCATGATTGCTGTAGCAATCCTTGCATTTGCCGTAATTTTTAAAACCGGATGGATTGTTATAGGACCGATTCTTTTGATTCCAGGTGCTATATTGGCATTTGTCATTATGCTTGTTGTCAAAATAACACTAGGAATACTCAATTTCTTTTTTCAAAGGATCAGAAAGCGTTTTTAAACAATAAAAAAGGTACAGAACTATGCTGTACCTTTTTCTTTTTTCCATTTCCGAAGTTGTGCCCTGAAGTTTTTAAACGGAGCTACAGTATTGATATGAACCCATTTCCAAACCGGCCATTGGGCGGGAGTAGTTGCCCATTTTCTCTGTCCGGGAGTAAATAGTGTTTCATCGTCAAGACTTTCTATCCAAGTGATAATTTTATTAACCTGACTTCGAAGCAGTTCTCTTTGCTGTTGTAAACTATAAGAACCGTATTCATGATAAAAAGATTGATATAATCCTCCCAGATTATTCCATTTGTATTCAGGAGTGGGAGTTTTTACTTCAATTCCTTGGATTTCATCAGATTCCCATTGTAAAAGCAGGTGAGTCCAGCCCAATTGATAGGAAATATTTTGGGACGGAGTTTTGCCAACTCCAGGTTGCAGAAGGTCTTTTTCCTCTTCTTTTACATTATTAAATTCCTGATCATAGAGCAGATATCTTTTTTTTAACTCTTCAATGAGTTCTGTTTTGTCTTTATAAGTCTGCATATTTTACCTATTTTCTCAACTTACTGAAAGAAGCCATCAGATAAAATAAAAACGGAAGGATAAACAATGAACCCAGCATTAAAGCCCAACCTAATGCCGCAATAGTCTTTTCAGGAGCCATATGCTTAAGCAATGAAAGATGCTGTCCGTTCCCTAATAAAATAATATCCGGATTATGCTGATACGTTGCCGCTACTAAAATCATCACCATCTGGAATCCAGCCAAAGCACGTACAGGAAGTAGTTTTTGACGGTTCATCGCTCTTAAAATAAGCAATAAAGCAATCGTAGCAAAGGCAATTGCCATAATGCCCAAAGGTTTAGAAAATACCCACATCAAAAGGGGAATGTCTGAAATATAAGCGGTCACAAATACCAAAATACCCGTAATCACCACGAAGATCATCGTCTGCTTGGATTTTCTGATCATTAATAAAAGGTCTACCTTATCACGGGTTTCTCTTAATGAAAAGATAGAAGCAAGATAGGCGCAAAGCGCTACCGTAAATAAGCCTACGGAAACTCCAAACCAGTTCAGCCAGCTGAAGATATACAAATC
>CBFQYI010000271.1:0-6420 GCA_965720825.1 uncultured Chryseobacterium sp.
AAAACGCTGGGCTTTCAGCTGTTTCGTGTTCTCATAAGGCTGGGCATTGAAGAAATTATTATAAGAGTTGGAGTTTTCTTCCTGGTACTGATAGCCAAGTCCTATCCCGAAATTCCCTTTTTTTGGGAAATTGATTCCTGTATCCAGTCTTATATTGCTTGAATTCAGGGTGTTGTTGTAAAAGTAGAACTTAGGCGAAAAATGGGAAGCCACAATGTTGGCATACACATAATAGTCTTTGAAAATCATGGTAGAGAAATTCTGCTGAATCTGCAAAATTCCCCTTCTGTTTCCGGGATAATAATCTGTGCTGTAGAAATAATTTCCGTTCAGATTAACCTTTTTGATCATTCCGGAATATTGTGATTCCAAAGCTAAAGAAGGCTTGGAGGGCTGGTTGTTTTCGTAGAAACTCAGTCCGCCATACACCTTGGTATTGGTTTTCCAGTCTTTGCCGAAAGCATACTGAAGATCTGTTCCCGCTACATGATGTCTGGCTTTTTCGTAAGGATCATTTCTGAAAATATATGTTCCGGTGATATTGCGGGAAGCGTTTTGAGCTCCTAGGGTTCCTCGGGTATAAAATCCATAACCATATTTCAGAAAAGAATTTCTTTCGATCAGGCTGTAGGTCTGGTCTACAAAACCCGCTTCAATTCTCTTGTCTTTATCCGGAGACGTGTAGGCATATTCGAGCCCTCTTCCGAACATAGAAAGTTCCAGTAACTTGTTGATGTTTCCGATCGTAAATTCGCTGTTTTCCCTGTGATAGGTCAGATAGGTATTGTTGACAATAGGATCGCTCTGATTCGTCATGGTATAGATATTCCCACGGATGAAAATATATCCTGAAGGAAGATTGAAACCTCCGGAACCTACCAATTGATACATGTCCAGGTTTTCCCCGGCATGTCTGTAACTTGCCGTAATGGTGTTCTTTGTAAAATTGGAAAATGCAGTGGATTCCATATCCTCATAGCGCTGCACCGAAGAAACATTCTGTACGGAAACACTGGTATTGCCGAATATTTCTCTGTCCGGCTCTCTGAAACCTGCGATATTGACGGAAATCTGAGTGCTTCGGGATTTGATTCTGGAAGGCAGAAAACGGAACACAAAGACTGAATCTTTCTGCACACCAATACTTCCTGTTTTCTCTATAAAAGCATTTCCCTGCTCTGCTTCCGGAATTTTAAATACAACCGTTACATGCTGCTTTCTGTTCCCAAGATTGGAAACCCTTGCCCTTACTTCTACTGAATCGGTAGCCTTATTCACATAAATCAGTGGGTTTTCTGCCGTGATGCGCATGGCATTATTTTCAGTGACGGTGTATGGTATTTCTTTTTCCGCCATTGTTTTATTCTGCTGGTCCGAAAGACGGAAACCCAGACGGGATTCTCCTGAAACGGCATTATTGCTGACCACGATCTTTACCGGAAGGAAAAGATGTTCCCCGGATTTCATTTCGACCTGAAGACTGTTTCCTGAAATATTTCTGAAACCTTGAGGAATCGTAATGTTTATTTTTCCTTTGAAATCATTTGTGCTTTGATTGTCGAGGACGATAATCAGATCCAGGATCCCTGTTTTATCTGTTCTGGATTCATTGCGGATATCAAGACTTATCCCGGAACTGCTTTGTGCCGGAATCCATATCTGAAACGAAATCAAAAAAATGAAAAAGATTTTTTTGAACAGGTCTTGAAGCATGGTTATTGGGGGATAATCTCGTATTGAAGGGTGGTGGAATATTCTTCCGATTTGGCATTAATCAGTCTTTCATCATTGGCTTTGGTGGAATATCGGATATCGTAATATAGGCTGGAGCTTCCGGTGGAGCCTCCTGTCGCAATAAGCTGGGGAGAGGCACTCAGCAAGATAGGATATACATTCCCATTGTTCCCTGAAACGGGGATGAGATTCATTTTTACGGTTCCTAAAGGAATGTAGTTTCCGGCTGGAGAGCTGAACTGTCCCTGAAGAGAACGTAATTTGATCTGGTAATTGGTATTGCTTTTTACAATCAGTCCATTGGAATAGGTCACACTTACTCCGTTGACATAATCCGACATACTTTTGAATTCCAGTGATCCGTTGACCGCTTTTGCGGAAAATTGAAGCGACATTTCGGGTACATCGGTCGGACTTCCGCTGAGTGGCCCGATGTGGAACTGAAAAATGTGATCTCCTCTGCCAATAATATTGTTGTACTGATCATACGCTGTAAACTGTACCGGAGCGTTAAATCTGGTCCAGGAAGGGTAGCTTCCCAGATAAGATCCTCCCATAACAGTCAGGCTGTATTTTACCTGCAGGTTATAATAGCCGTTGGGTTGCGGCGGCTGATTGTACAACGCTGCATTGGATTGAGGAATTAAAAAGACTTCCTGGTTGGCCTGAAGAAAAGTATTCAACGGCATTCCGATCTGAGGAATGGTGGGTACAGGTCCCGGATAAGCCTGTCCTGAAGTGGAAACCGGCTGAAATGATATTTTGTTGGCAGGCATCGTATAATTTCCGTCAGTAGAAGTGATAGGCTGTTTCAGCTTCATGGATATTTTCCAGTAAGGAATATTAAATGCACCATTACCAGCAAGGGTAAAGGTATAAGCATCAGGATTGGTATTTCCGCTGTAGGAATTAATCTGCAGATAACTGTTTACCCATGAGTTGTAATTGACCTGTGAAAAGCAGTTCAGGGAAACCAACAGAAATAAATAGAAGAATTTTTTACTATTCATAGCTGAAACTTAATTCTCCTAATTCCAGATTGTTGTTGTCTCCATAATCAATCATTACAGAAGCGGTATACTTTCCTTTTTCAAGGCTTGCCGGAAGAGGGATATTCATCTCTCTTTTGTTTCCGGGCATGGAGTAAAAGATAACGGGATCCAGTGACACTTTTTTCCCGGTTTGGGTATTCACAAAGTCAGTGTAAATTTTTCCGTCACCCCATACATCACCCTGATTTTCAAAAAAGAGGTTGATGGTATTGGTTGTTTTTCCGTATACCAGATTCTGGATTTCAAGTTTTTTAGTTTTGGCGGCAGGCAGCTTGTGGAATAATTTGATTCCTGAACGGATGCTTACCTTGATGTTGGCACCTTTATGATCCACATCATCTACCGGATTCATCTGACTTACATACAAAACGGCCGTATGGGCAGGCAGTTGATTGTAAAGTGTATTAGGAACCGTAATGGTAACCTCAATATCTTTTTTTTCTCCCGGAGCTAATGTGAAGTAATTATCTTCTTTTTTGACCGAAACCCAACTTGCGCAGGAAGTGGGAAGGGTATTGGCGGGATAGGTTACATTCTCACCTTTGCCGTCATATTCCCAGTCTCCTAAACTTACAGCGAGGTCCAGAGAATTTTTGGCACTTACATTCGTTACCGTTATTGTCTGGGTATTGCTGTTTCCGTTTCCCGACTCAAAGTACAGTCTTGGTGGTGAAACCGAAACTCCTGTTTGTGCATATCCATGAAAAGATAATAGGAAAATAAGACTGAAAAGGAGAAGAGAAAGTCTGCTCATGACGGAGATTAGTTTTTAAGTGTTGATAAAGTGCTGTGGTAGGTACAACACTTTATCATTACAAAATGATAGCTATTATTGAGAAATAATGGTATACGTAAGTTCAGTAGTGTATACTGTAGGATCTTGTCCGGCAATATAATTGTTCAGGTACTTATTATCTCCGGCTCCTTTGTATTCAATGTTAATTTTTTTGTCTACTCCTCCGGTAGAAGAAGTTACCAAAGTAGCTTCGTTAGTTGATAATTGTACATTCTGAGCATATTGAGCACCGTTTACAGCGTCAGAACCTGCGCTTGCTATAATCTGGATGGTGTTAGCCTGGATGTTTTTACCTCCATATTCTAATACATCGTTACCACCTCTTACTTTTACCTGGAATCCTCCTGTGCTGTAAATGCTCAAGTGATCTGCGTTTACAGAAGATACACCATTGGCATAGTGATCTTTAGTGATGTAGTCTAAATTAACGACTTTTTGAGCGTTGTTAACAACAAGAGTCTGAATAGGTTTAAGTCTCACGTTAAGGGTTACATTCTGTTGTGCTTGTAATGTTGTGAACCCCAGTATAGCAAAAGAAGCTAAGATCAAATTTTTCATAAGGTTAAGGATGTTTTTTGTATTATTTGTTTTTAAAATTGCGGATGCAAAGGTAAATACAAAGAACATCAGGACCTTTGTGAAAAGATACTTATTATTTGTGAATTTTTACGAAGAAACAGGCGCGCACTGATCAATGCTTTTTATGAATAATTACATAAAAAGTATCATTTAAATGCTGATAAAATCACCATAAAGTAAAAATAATGTTTTATTAATCTTAAACATTAATTTTACTTAATATATAGGGAATGAATAAATTGCAAGATTGTTATTCATTGCATAGTTATTTTTTTAGGCCTTGCTTAATTTTTTACTGAGAAATTAGAGTTAATATTAAAAAATTTTCGTCGTCACTTCTGTTAACGCTTAAATTTTCCATAGCATTTTCAATCTCATGTTGGATAGGATATTGCTCCTGAACCACTCCTTTAGAATGGTTGATAAGAGGATATTCTTCAAACTTTTCTCTGTTGCTTTCGGAATTACCGATTGTACCGCGATATTCATCATATTTTGCATTCAGCTGAAACCCTGTCGGACTTGAGATGGTTACAGACTGAACCTCCCGGAAGGAAGACTCATTCCCATCGTCCGAAAATCCTGAGCCTATAGCAAGCATCTGTACCGGATAAAGCCTTATGTTAAGCCTTAAACCGTCTGCTGCCTGGGCAAATGATTTTGTAATAGCAAAATAGAACAAAATGAATATAATGTACTTTGCAAGCATATAACCTGTATTTTTCCCCAAAAGGTTACTTATGTAAATATACAAATTATTTCATTTCTGAGGGATTTTTTCCGGTATGTTTTTTAATAAAATTGGTGAAATTTCCTTCATTGCTGAAACCCAGGTCATAAGATATTTCAGAGATAGTGGAATTTGAAAAATTAAGGGCTTTTCTGCATTCAGTAATGAGTTTTTCAATGATGATATGCTTGGCGGTTTTGCCCAGTACATACTCTGTCATCTCAGTAAGTTTCCTTGAAGAGATATTAAGTTCTTCCGCATAGTAAGCCACTTTTTTTGCCTTTTTGTAATCTCTTTGCAGCAGAATTTTGAACCGGTTGACATAGTACATATAGTCAAATTTGATCTCCTTTTTGATTTCTTCGGTGGGAATATGTAAAAGGGCATCCAGCATCAGTCTTTCTATGGCATTATGGGCAGCAGATATATACAGGCTTTCGTCCTTTTTCCGGAAACTTTCCATGCGTTCCAGGAATATCACCCTCATCTGTTCTGCATTGAAGAAAGGAGCAATAAATATTTCAGAATTATAATTATAAAAAAGCTGCGAATTGATAAAAAGGCTGTCTTTGGTTGATCTTTCATAAAAACTGGATGAAAATGCAATGGAATACACATCCGATCTTTTGGTTTCCCCAAAAACGATTTTCTTTTGTGGTCCAACAAAGGCAATATTTCCCCCTTTTAGTGGGTAGGGAACATTATCTATGGTTAACTGGATATCTTCCAGAATGATATAGATACAAAAATATTCCAGGGTATTGAATTCTCTTTTGTTTTTATTTCTATTGATTAGGTAATCTAAACGATTGATACTGAATCCTATATTCTTTAACTGATCCGTTATTTTGTACATACATTGTTAGTCATTCTGTCCAAGAAAAATTCTTGCAAATTTTTCATATAAATATAAAAAATTTACCAAATATCGAATTTTAAAGAAAAAAATTAAGTAAGTCTTTGCATAAAAATACCCGGTGATATCATGATCATCCGGGTATCGTTATCTTTTTTTTGATTTTAATTAAATGATATACAGTATTATAGCTGCTTCTGTCTAAAAATCATGGGTTTGCCTTTGCAGGTACTGATGTCACTTTGTACATCCATCTTCTCAGTCTCCATACTGGTAAATACACAAAAATTACAGACAGTATCCCCGCCAGTGTACCTACTACCACAGCCATTGCCGTAGCATCCAGCTTATAATCTTTTGAGAAATTATATTGTCCTATAAAAAGCAGAGATAATACCAATGAACCGGTAATCAAACCATGTAAAATGCTGAGCCTGGTCATAAGCTTTTTAATATTTAACTGTTCATCTACGGTAAACTCAATGGCTTCCTGACTGGCGGCATCCGTTACTCTTTTGATGATATCAATGGTGAGAACTACCGGAAGGAATATGGCCATCGGCAGGGTAAGACGGGCCAGATTTTGGGTTCCTGAGAAAAAATGCGTGTAGCCTAATTCTTTGAAACTGGCATAGGCGATGATGAAATTAAAAAATACATTCGGAAGGACATA
>CBFQYI010000272.1:0-6368 GCA_965720825.1 uncultured Chryseobacterium sp.
AAGAATTTCACCCTGAAAAGTAAACGGACCGTAAGGATTATCCCCGGTCGCATAGCAAATCAGGTGGGTGTCTCCTGTAGAATAAGAAAAATAATATTTGCCATTGTACTGATGCATCCATGACGCTTCAAAAAAGCGGTGCTTATCACCATGAAGCAGTGGTTTTCCGTTTTCATCGATGATGACAACGTCTTTAGGAGCTTCCGCAAATTGAAGCATATCATCGCTCAGCAGTGCCACTTTTGAATGGATTGCTGGTTCATTATTTTCAGGAATTATCGCAGATTCAAGTGCTTTATTATCTCTGTATCGCTGCAATTGTCCACCCCAGATCCCTCCAAAATACATATAATATTTTCCTTTATCTTCAAAAATGCAGGGATCAATGCTGTAACTTCCCATCATCGGATGCTTTTCAGGAATGAAAGGTCCGTAAGGTTTATCACTCACGGCAACACCGATTCTGAAGATATCATTTTGGTCTTTCAGGGGAAAGTACATATAATACTTCCCGTCTTTGAAGGCAACATCACAATCCCAAAGCTGTCTTCCCGCCCATGGAATATCTTTTACCGAAAGTACTACACCATGATCTTTAATTTCTCCGCTGTCCACATCATCCATTGAGAAAACATGGTAATCATTCATATCAAAGTGGTCTCCGTTATCGTTTTCTTCAATTCCGCTTTCGCGGTCGTGAGAAGGATAGATATAGATTTTATCTTCAAAAACGTGAACGGAAGGATCTGCCATATAATCTTCCGGGAATAAATATTTTGATTTTTTCATTAAATAAAAGTTCTATTGATTTTAATTTTTCTCTGCCAGTTTTATTATTTTTTGTACGACAGGTTTCTCCTGGTCTTTCCTGTCAAACAATAACGGGTAATCTGTTCTTCCTTTTACCGGGAAATCGTTTTTCCAGGATTGTTTGTCGGTAACTCCCCATAAGGTTACCCTTCTTATTTTATCTTTATGTTTTAAAAACAAGCCAAAGAAATCGAGGTAACGTTTTTCCCATTTCGTTTCTACTTCCCTGGGAAGTCCTTTGGTGTAAGGATTCATTTCTTTCTGATAGGCAACTGTATCTGAAACATTGGCAGAGCTTCCCCAAGGAGAAGGCAGTGCACTAAGTTCCAGCTCTGTTATATTAACTTTAACTCCAGCATTGGAATAATCTACAATTGCTTTTTCATACTCATCCATAGAAGGGTTATCCATTCCGACATGGGACTGCATTCCTACTCCATCAATACGGATTCCTCTTGATTTAAGTTTTTCAACCATTGCAATGACTGTTTTTACCTTTTCAGGATACCATTCATTATAATCGTTGTAATATAATTCTGCATTGGGGTCGGCTTCCTGAGCATATTGAAATGCCAAAGGAATAAAATCCTCACCCAGGATTTCGTAAAATTTACTTTTTCTGTAGGTTCCGTCTTCAAGAATGGCTTCATTCACCACATCCCATCCTTTTACTTTTCCTTTGTAACGGGAAACTACGGTTGTAATGTGGTTTTTCATGCGTTGTTTCAACACTTCCGGAGAAACATCTTTTCCGTTACTGTCTAAAAAGAACCATTTTGGAAGCTGTGAATGCCAGATTAATGTATGCCCGATGATGAACATATTGTTTTTCAGTCCGAAATCAACAAATTTATCGGCATCATCAAAGAAGAACTTTCCTTCCTGAGGCTGCAGGAACATAGATTTCATACAGTTTTCCGCAACAACAGAGCTGAATTGTTTTTTGATAATCGCTGCGGCCTTCTGATCTGTCCCGTCAATCTGGGGAAGGCTCATGGCAGTTCCGATATAGAATTTATCCTGAAATGCTTTTTTTAAAGTACCGTCAGACTTCTGCGCCGACAGCCCGGAAGCGGTAAGAGCCGCCAAACCAATTAAAATACGTTTCATAGTAATCGTTTTATTTTCTTCTTTCAGCCAGATCTTTTTCAATCTGAACTTCCATTTTTTTGTTGATTTTGTAAAATAAAAGCAGTCCGCACGCAATGAAAAACGGTATGGAAGGAAAGATGCTCACAAGCATTTTGGCTCCTGCCGCCACTGTTTCAGGCTGAATAACCTGTCCGCTTCCATGTACGGAAATATATCCGTATTTTCCTATGATCAAAGCTACCAGAGAACTTCCGATGCTGAGGCCTACTTTCAGTCCTACCATCATGGCTGAAAAGATAATAGCGGTTGCCCTGCGGTTGTTCTTCCATTCCGAATAATCGGCCACATCAGCAATCATAGCCCACAAAAGCGGAGTGCTGATTCCATAAAAGAATCCGTGTACAATCTGTGATAAAAACATAATCCCAACCGCTTTCGGAGGATAAAATATAAAAGCAAGAATAAACAATGTTGAAATAAATAATGAAGCAATAAAAGTATCCCTTTTTCCAAATCTGTCTGCCAGTTTTTTAGAGAAGGTAATACCTACAATCATCATCACAATTCCTCCTGCGTTAAACAATCCGAATCCCGCAGACTTTGGATCTTCTCCGAAGAAATTCATCCCGGCAGAATTAAAAAATGTTGTAATGGGTGAAATAAAACTTTTGAGTGCATTTTCATCCACATAGTTGTTGAAATAGTATACATAAGATCCTCCTTTCATCGCCAGTGTGATAAATATGAATGCTGTAACTGTAAGCATAATAATCCATGGTCTGTTCTGGAACAAATCTTTTAAATCCTCTTTCAGACTTGATTTCTGCTCCGGCTTGGGAATGATTCTTTCTTTGGTGGTAAAAAAGGTGATCAAAAGCATGATGGATCCGATCACTGCCAGCCATGTCATAACGGTTTCAATTCCCTGTGCTTTGTCTCCGTGTCCTACGTATAAAATGATGGGAAGCATAAATACCTGTACAAAGAACTGTGCAAACATCACAGCCACAAAACGATACGAAGAAATACTGTTTCTTTCTCCCATATCTCCTGTGATAACACCGCTCAGAGCAGCATATGGTAAGTTATTGGATGCATATAATAACAATAATAATGAATAAGTAACTGCAGCATACATCATTTTACCCTGATAGGAAAAGTGAGGCGTGCTAAAGGCCAACAGTGCTGCAATACCAAGCGGTACAGCGGTAAATAGAATCCATGGACGGAATTTCCCCCATCGTGAGCTTGTACGGTCTGCCAGCGCTCCGATAAGCGGGTTAAAACCAAATCCGGCAATTAAACCTACCGTAAGGGTGATAACAGAAGCATCTTCTGCTTTGAGTCCGTAAATATCTGTATAAAAATAGGTCAGGTAAGTAACTAAGGTCTGAAAAACAAGGTTGGCCGCCAGATCTCCCAGGCTATACCCTACTTTCTCTATTACCGATATTTTTTTTGGCTGATTATCCATTGATTTTGATAAGGTTTTCTATGTTAAATTATTTTTTTTCTGTTGTAAAAGGTGAAGCCGGAAGACCGCTTTTATTTTTAAGATTCCCATCAGGGTTATCTGCCCAGTCGTAGCGTACATTGACAGGGTTGGTGACCTGATCATTCCATACCGTCACTTTATTTCCTTTTGCTTCTGCTTTGGCCCATTGGTAGCTGCCATCTTTCTGCTGTATGACAAAACCTTTAAGGCTTCCCTGTACCAGATCATCTGTTCCTGGTTTAAAGGAGAGAATAATGGTATTCCCTTCTGTCTTCATCGACTGATAAACAGGTCCGTCAGCTATGATTTTTTTGCCTTCCCCGATTTTCAGGGCCTGTAAAGCCAACCTGTCACCCACTGATTTTTTATTGAGCGGGTGGATGTCATTCCATTCTCCCAAATCAATAGCTACAGCAAGTCCCGTATAAGGAACATTGAGGGAAATCTGTCTCTGCTGCTCTCTTAGCTCAGCCCAACCACTATCCAGAGGTTCATCTTTTTTCTCCATGAAATTGGCCAGCTGTACAATCAGGAACGGCAGATCATTCTTGTTCCATTTTGAACGCCAGTCTGAGATCATCGTTGATAATAAATCTGCGTATTCTTTGGGAACTCCCGTATTGCTTTCGCCCTGATACCAGATAAATCCTTTAATTTTATAATTGATCAGCGGATTAATCATCGCATTATAAAGTCCTACCGGTTTCCAGCGGATAAATGTTTGCCCGGGAGCCATTTTTCCCATTTTTGCTCCTATTTTATATTTCCACTCGCCTTTAAGGTCTTTTTTTTGTCCGTCAATTTCTAAGTAATATGGTTTATCAGCAATAAACTGTCCTTTTCCGCTGCCATTGATGACTCTTACCGTAATGATGTTCTTTCCTTCTTTTAAAACACCTTTCGGAATGTCGTACCAGCGTGGCGGATATTCATAGGTTACATTTCCTACTTTAATTCCGTTAATATAAGTAACATCAGCGTCTTTTATCCTTCCCAGATTTAAAAATGCTATTTTATGGTCTACTCCTTTGGGAAGAATAATTTCTTTACGCAACCATACCGAACCGTCAAACGGACCTTCCTGATCTTCCCATGATCCAGGTAGCATTATGGTTTTCCATCCGGAATCATTTCCGTTATCTTTTTCCCAATGCTGATTAAAACCAATGTCACTCTGATCCAACTCTGCATACCATGCTTTGCTTAACGATCTTTCCTGGGATTCTGTAGATTGTATCAGGTCATCATTTTTCCATTTTTCTGCTTCAGCAAGGTATTCCGGATATTTTCTCAGTGATTTTTCATCCATCCAGGCCTGAGCCGGAGAGCCTCCCAGACTGGTATGAATGATTCCCACAGGAACTTTATTTTTTTCATTCAGTTCTTTGGCAAAGAAATAAGCAACCCCTGAAAAATTAAGAATGGTCTGAGGGTTTGTACTTTCCCACTTCCCGCCGTCAAGATCATCTTGTGGAGCTTTAAAATTGTATTTCTGCGGAACTGTGAAGAATTTTATATTCTGATTATTGGCGTTTTTAATTTCATCTCCGTACAAAGGTGTGAGCCTGCGCATCGGAAGTTCCATATTGGATTGTCCTGAAGCTATCCATACATCACCAATGAGAATATCTTTAAGAGTGATCTCATTAATTGACATGGTATATGGGCCACCGGCATTAAGCTTTGGAAGCATAAGAGACCAGTTTCCATTCTGATCAGCGGTGGTCTTATAGGTTTTATTGATAAACTTAATCGTAATTTTTTCTCCTGCATCTGCATATCCCCAGATCTTAAGATCCTGGTTTCTCTGAAGGATCATTCCGTCTGAAACCAGAGCAGGCAGCTTTACTTTTGCATGAAAACTGCAAATAGCTGCAAGAAAAAATAATAAGTATAAAATTCTGTTTTTCATGGGAAAAATCTGTTTTTAATGTTGCTTCAGCTTTATTTCTTTTCGTAATTTTCTGTCAGTAACCGGACTTCAATGACTTTAGCGGTCATGAGTTTTTCATCTGCAAGGAATTTTACACTAAGATTTTCTTTATTCTTTTCTGAATCCGGAATCGGAACAATCAGATATTGAGGTAAACTTCCGGACTTTCCTTCCAGATTTTGGGTAATGATTTTTTTACCGTTGATCTCAATATTCAGCGTACGGCTGGTATTCGCATCAAAGTACAGCAGGTAAAGGTATGAAGCATTTTTTCCGGTATTTTTCATCCGATAACTGAACCAGCCTTTGGCATCACGGAAATGGCGGTCTTCCATATATCCTGTACCAGAGTCTTTGCTTTCTATAAAATGATCTGATTCTGGCTGCTGTTCGCCCAGCTGGATCTTATCTGCGGTGATCATATCCAGCTTTCTGGTTTCTGCTTCTTCTTTTGCTCTTTGCTTCAGTATATTTTCTATTCCATTTTTGTCAGCCTGAGGCCAGTACAAAATATATCTTTCTGCCTGAATATTGTAAAACGGTACAAGTTTTAAACCTTTCCCGAATTTTTCAGACGGATAAAGACCTGTAACGGTAAAGTTGAGCGGTTTATTGTTCGAAGGCGCAACATGACTGACAACTTCTGAAGAATTTCCGAGGATAACGGGAATTTCGTTTAAAGGGATCTGCGGACCATGAGCAATATGGCCGCCTCTGCTATCGTCCGCAAGAAGTCCCTGTTGATTTTCGGTACCGTATGTTGCGGCAAGCACCACAGGACCGTATTTAAATGCATAATAACTGGAGCGGTCAGGCAGCTGTTCTGCGGAAAGATGCATTGGCAAAATCATTTTCACGACATCTCCTTTTTTCCATTTTTTGGTCAGGGTAAAATAGCCGTCAGAACCACGCTGTGCTTTTTCCTGTTTTCCGTTGATCAGAATTTTCACTTCCGAAGGTGTCGTCCATTCCGGGCATCTCAGTTTTACATCAAATTCTGATTTTCCTGCAGCATCGAAAATCAATGTTGTTTCGGGA
>CBFQYI010000273.1:0-6268 GCA_965720825.1 uncultured Chryseobacterium sp.
TTGTCTATGAGATTATGGATGATAACAGCAATTACATTTTGATTGTTCTTTGAGTAAGTAGGATCTTTAATATTGTTGATAATAAGTGTATTTTGCTCTTTGGCAGCGACCTCAAAAAGCGTTTTTTTAGCTTCCACAACTTCGTAGACATTATATTTTTCATTTTTTTCAGAAATGTTATAAATCTCAGCGTATTCCTTCAGGGTTTTCACGAAATTGTAAAACTCTACAGAAGATTTGTAGAAACTTTCGAAATATTTCTTTTGGATATAACGGTCATGTTCGTCAGTTTCATACAACTTTTGGGCTGTGATGGATAAGTACTTTATGGGAGTAATGATATCATGGCTTATCGTCTCCAGTAGTTTTTTCTGCTGTACACTCTCTTTTCGGAGCTGTTCCTTGGTATATTCCAATGTCGAAACTGTTTTTGATAGTTTCCGGGTTCTTATTGTAATAATTTCTTCAAGTTCCTTCTTTTTTAATATTTGTCTTTTTAGCCTGAATTTTATTAATTTTAAAATGAGGATTGATATAATAAATATGATAAAAAGCTTAAAGATAAATGCCTGATAAAACAAGTGTTTTACATTGATATCAAGTGTTTTATAGATGTATTTCCCTTTTGGAGAAGTCAAGACTCTCACTATAAGCTGATATTGACCTGGCTCAAGGTTTGAGATATAATATTTGCCATCACTCCCCACCTTTTCCCATTTTTCGTTGTTACAACCTTTCAGCTTTCCTTCGATAACCAGATTAGCTCTGTTAGCATAATAAGGAACATCTACTAAAATGACCGCTTTATAAAAATTATTTTCCAGATTAATATTTTGTCCTTGTATGTTGCTTTTGCAATCATAGAAAATAACCCGTTCCAAAAAGAAGTTTTTAGGATAATAGCTTCTTATTTTTTCAGGATCAAAAAATAAAAGACCTTTGATAGAAGGAAATACAAAATTTCCGTTTGGAAGAGCTGCTGCACTTGGAGAACATCCTCCATTGAATTCATTGGTATTAAAGCCGTCTTCTTTGCTGTACCGGTAATAGCTGGGCAAAGTTTTTTTGTCTTTTGAATATTGCAGCAGGCTGCTTTTCATTACCTTGAATAAACCATTGTTGGTGCTGATCCAAAGGAAACCTTTTTTATCTTCCAGAATAGTATGTGAAAATAAAAGATATCTGTTTTCATCCTGGGGCATTTTAATAAGCTGGTCTTTTTGATAGAGAAAGAACCCATTTCCCTGAGTCATGATCCAAACATTTCCATCCTTTGTTTTTGTAATTTCTCTTACATGTAATGAAGCGGTAGATATTTTTTTAGGACTAAAAGAGGGAGCTTCTATTATATATAAAGCATCTCTGGTACCTACCAGCCATTTGTCATGGTCATATTCATGAACAGTAGTAACAATATTAGGAAGAGAAAATTGTAAAAAAGGATTTTTAAAACCTGAATCTTTATAAAAGGAAAGAGTTGATTTTAAAATAGGGTTGTGATAAGTTGCTACATAATAATACCTCAGTTTCCAGGCCCGAGAGGGATCATTTTTAAAAGCAAGATTTTCTTTTTTAGAGTAATTAGACTTTTTAAGAAATCGTAATAAGCCTGATTCCCGCTGGACAAGAATATTCTGTTGATTATCATACAGTAAAAAAAAATGATCGGTTGTGTTAAAATGATATTTTTTTACCAGTCCGTTTTCATTGTACACATCACCTAAGGAATTGATTACCTTATCATTTTCAAAAGGAAGTAAGGAATGAAAAATATTTTCATAGGATTTATCGGATCGGTTGGCTACATGAAAATTGTTGAATTTTATAACATTCAAACCATCAGATAATGTACCCAGGTACAGCTTATTGTTCACTTCATCATGATAGATGGAAGATAAAGAATTCTTATTAAGGTCATAATCTGCTAATTTTTTCAGAGTAAAGCTATTGTACTCATAATGTATTCTATATAATGAATGGTTTTGGATAATAAAAGATTGATTGTTGATCTGACTCCAGTATACTTTTATATCATTTTTAAAAAATACTTTAGGAGCATTCAGGTAAGTTATTTGGTTTGGAGAAATTTTAATTATTTTTTTTAAAGATCTGGAAATGATAAAAATACTCTGATCAAAGCAAAATGTATCTAAGATGTAGCTTTTACGCAGATTTTTTAACGTTGCAATAGTGTGATCTTTGTATTGTATTGTTCCATTATGAAATAAGTGATAATAGTTTTTCTTATCGAAATACACAAAGAAATCTGTATTTTCAAATGGCTCTGGTATTGCATTCTTAGTGAAAATAAAGTTCGATTTGCTTTCCCGTAATACCCTTTGAAGACAACCTAATTTATGACTTAGAATACTTACATTTCTTTTAGAAATTAATGCAATATTTTCATTATAAGCCGTTGTATTGTAAATAGTGTCTTTCTTAGCATTTCCCAAAAAAGAAGTAAACCTGTTATTCTTAAATTTAAGATGATTATAGGTGACAAAATTATTTCCATCATAACGTACCAATCCATTTTCTGTACTGATCCAGATAAATCCGTATTTATCCTTGATAATATCCTTTACACTGTTCTGAGGAAGTCCTTTATCTGTATCATACCATACCGATGCCGGCTGCTGGCTGTAATACAATTGAATATTTATGAGAAATATAAAAATAAGTTGTTTATAAAACATTTTTAATACTTGTAATTATAAAGTATTCATGGTATATAATTATAAAATTAGCGAATTTTAAAAACTAACAGAAGTTCTGAGTGTCATTTTAAAACTACATGCTTTAAATTTTAAAATGACATTCTTGTTAGTTTATAAGGCTTTTATGGTAAACTTTAGATGTTAATTAAATTCTTATTCAACTTTGTGTTCTTTGATGAGTGTGGATCTTATTGGGTTGATATTCTATTGAATAGCTTTTGATAATAATGATGAAATAAAAGTCATTTGTTGTATTTATGATAAAATAAAAATTCGTGAGTATCAGATGAATATAAACAGCTGATTTTATATTTTAAAATCCGTTCAGGTTTTTTAGAGATAGTATCAGAAATATTATGGCGAGAAAGGAATTCTTAATTTGAATTATCACTGCTTGAACAGAATAATATGGGTGGGTGCTGAATTAATTTTCTTTGTTATAAGTTTGTTCAGTGTTGGATGTAGAATTTCCTGCTAAAGATAAAATCGTTAAAGACTTATTATCCAGTTGTTTGATCAGCAATGTATCAAGATCACTTGAAACTTGTCTTACGCCTTGGGTATGATACCATAAAAATAATGTATCGTGAGAAATTTCCCATTGTTCGTACAATAAAGAATGCATATTTATTGATGTTGCAACACCATTGTCATGAAGTTCAATACCCTGCTTTTCGTTTTCTCGCCCTGGGATAGGTTGAATCCATTTTCCTACAAGTTCAGCCATTTGAACATTAGTGTCTGATACAGATTCCGAATTTAATTTTGTATTTTCTTTTTTCGGTGGAATACATGCTGCCAGAATACCAAGGATCATTAGTGAAAGTGTCTTTTGCATTATAACTCTATATTTTTTTATATGTCTGTAAGTTTTTGATCTATGTAAAGAATGATCCTGTAAAGTAACTACCATGTAAATGATAAGTTGAATTATCTTAAAATTAATAATAGTAACTCTCTATTGTTTTCATCAAAATAGCGACGCTACCTGTTATGCGCAAAAGTACATAAATGTTCCTTATAAGAATTTTTCTAACCTGTAGTTATAAAACTACTTAACGTACAATTTTAATTGTCATTCATCTTTGCATGTTATAATTTTTCATTCATATTTCACTATTAATAGATTTATGTAGTTTTTAAACTACATAAGTGAGATGTAATACTACGTATAGGGTAATTTATTTTTACATAGTAAGCTTGAGTTTTTTGCATTCTGAGACTAAATTTGTACTATCAAAATAAATGAGTTCAATTCTTAAAAATAAGAGAACTACTAATTTAGTAATGGTAAAAATGCAAATAAAAGAATAATAAATATATTTAAACTCCCAGAAAGTAGTAACAAAAAGCTATCCTTAGAACAATACAGTGCCCTCAGGTTACACGATCTCTATAAAGATTTTAATTCCATTTTTTGTAAAAGTTTCATTTTTCCCTATCCCATTTTTAAGTAAAGGAATATTTCTCAGTCTTGTGGTAGTAATGCCCAGGTACATATTGGATTTACTTACTGGTCTTATATTTTACCTCAAAAAAAATAAACACTAAAATTAAAGCAATGAAAAAAAAATCAACAACTTTATTAACAGTATTCCTATTGGCCGCTTCTTCTGGAATTTTTGCACAGACAGCAGGGGTAGGTATTAACACTGCAACACCTAATTCTACATTGGATGTTAATGGAAAACTAGGCGTTACTGATCCTGATGGGCTTCAGGCACCGAGACTTACCCGCGCGGAACTTTCTGCTAAAGGAGATGTTCTTTACGGAACTAATCAAAAAGGAACATTGGTGTATATTACAGATATCTCAGCTGGTGATAATACAGGTCCAAGGCTTAATATCGACAGCATTGGGTATTACTATTTCGATGGTACAGCATGGCAAAAGCTGATCAGTAATTACAGCAATATGTATAATGCGGATGGTACTCTTACTAATGTCAGAACTATTACTCAAAATGGAAACGATCTCAAATTCGTGAATCAGCAGACCACAACCATTAATAATAGTGTAGGCTTTGGTATTATCCAGGATTCCGGATCTGGTACCAGAGCAACAATATCCTTAACGAACGGAGGGAACCCAAGTATGCATATTTTTACAGATACCAACGCAGGAGCACAGATCAGGGCGGTAGGAAATAGTACGAACTTATCAATAGGGACAAGCTTTACGTCTGCTCCCAGTGGTATTTTATTTGTTACAACACCTACCAGTGGATCTAATGGTACTCCACAATTCAGTATTGCACCGGATGGAAATTCATTTTTTGTTGAAAATGTTGGTGTTGGATATTCAACCACTACTTTTGCGGCAGGTGAGAAATTAAAAGTAAACGGAAGTATTAAAACTGCAACAGCTACTTACCCTGACTATGTATTTGATCAGTACTTCAACGGTACTTCAAGCATTAATTCAAATTATAAATTTGCCAATATCTATGACACAGAAAAATTTATTGAGCAGAACAAACACTTGCCTGGAGTAACTTCCATCAAGGAACTGGAAAAAACAGATAAGGGATATTCTTTTGATATTACCAAATTATCTACTCAAACTCTGGAAAAAGTAGAAGAATTGTATTTACATGTTATACAGCAGCAAAAACAAATTGATCTGCAAAACAAACAAATAAATACTCTGCTTAGTTTAACCCAAAAATCACAAAAAAATAAGTCAAAAAAGCATTAATAAAACTATAATAAAGAATTTACAATTCTGATAGAACACAGATGATTAAAAAAACGGAATATTTATTCCGTTTTTTTAATATTGGTTATTTATGTTTGTGTGTCTGGTTTTTATCATCTAGTCTTACAAGATCAACTGTGTTTTTAATATTCAGTTTTTTATAAACCCTTGCTTTATAAGTACTCACAGTAGAAAGATGAAGGTTGAGTTCATTCGATATTTCAATATTCCCATACCCTTTAGCCAACAGATCAAATATTTCCTTTTCTCTTTCGGATAATGTTTCCAGTGGATTGATGGGAGTGTCTTTTTTAGCAGAAGAAACAAGCTTTTTTACAATGTCCGGAGAATAATACGTTCCGGTTTCAAAGATTTGCTGAACAGCTTCCAGGATATTATTTTCATCCGATAATTTGTTAATGTATCCATCAGCTCCTTCAATGATATATTGTACGGCAATATCATTGTCATATACTGAAAAAACCAGGATTTTGAGATTGGGTTGTATTATTTTTATTTCACCAATCATACCCAGATATTTACTTTCCGGCATATTGATATCTAAGATCAGTAGGTCAAAAGACTCTGCGTATAGTTTTTCTGTGAGTTCCATATAGGATTCTGCGCAGGAAATTTTTACATCTTTGTAGTGAGATTCTAAAATTAGGGTAGTCCCTAATCTTACTACAAAATGATCATCTGCAATGATAATTTTTCTATTCATCTTTTTGTTTTTTTATTTTAATTGATATTATTGTTCCGTTGGGTGTATTATTTTTAAACTCAATTTTACCATTGATCATCATGAGCAGCTGAAGAATAAGATGTAATCCTAAACTGTATTTTTGTAAAA
>CBFQYI010000274.1:0-6214 GCA_965720825.1 uncultured Chryseobacterium sp.
TCACTAATGCAAGCCCTTTTCCCTACACAATGGAACCGATTTCAAACATCACTCCGTTTACCTACCCGGACGGTATTACATACCTGGAAAAGCTGGAAAGGATGCGCGTATGGCTCAACGAAAACCTTGTTCCGGAAAAAATCTATACAGGTACTAAACAAATTTATAACAATCGCTATTTCTTCAACTACCCTATTCAGTTTGCCCACTTTTTCACTTTTAAAAGAAAAGTTTATTTAAGAACTGCAGGAATTAATCCAAATCTGAAAAATGCGGTAGATCAGGATCTTTATCTGAAGGTACTTGAGCAGGGAGAAGTAAAATACCTCAAAGAACCTTTGTACCTCTACAGGCTTCATTCCAATGGAATTTCTCAGGATAAAGCAAAACAAAGTGCAAAAGAATCTTTTGCAAGAGTAATCCATGACACCATGAAAAGGCGGGGAATAAAAACCATTAACCACAAAAATGTTCCTGAGGTTTTTACCAGTTCAAATGAAATTTTTAATCTTCTGAATTACCAGACCAACAGAATGCACCGCATCATTAGCAAAATAAAAATTACTTTAGATAATATATAAATAAAAGGCTGTTCAAATAGAACAGCCTTTTATTATAAAATATGGAATGAAAATGTTTGTAATAAAAGTATCGGTTTTTGAACAATTATTATATGCGTAAAATCATAAAAAGCATTAAAAAGAAAAGGCCTCCTGACGGAGGCCTAAAAAACACAAATGATGAAAAAAATCTATTTAGAAAAATCCAAACAGAATATTGTAGAATCATTCAGCATGAGCAATATATTTTACATTCTCTAAGCAAAAAATATAACACAATAAAGCAACAGAAGAATGAATACTTTCTATAAGAATCAAAAATGCACCCTGAAGATAAATCAAAATATAATTTACATTATGAAAATACTTTGTAATTTATATTAATCTAAAAATCTATATAATGATTGAAAACATTTCCATCTCTGGAATGGGTAAATTTAGCTAAATATTTGTTTGCTCACAAGGCTTATTCTTCCCAAATGATTGGAATATACACGGTGATATATCCATCAGAATCTACCTGCGCGTCAGAAACTGTAGCAACTACTGTTCCATAGCCAACCCATCCTCCTTGTCCCTGCATAGCAGAAAAAATATAGGTTCCGGCAGGAAGCCCGTCATAATATTGCGGAACAGATTGAAAACCTCCACTGTAATAAGTATCATACACTTCTCCAGTCGTCATATTTTCAGCAAGAAAACTTCCTACATCATAATTTCCTGAAAGAATTTTTGTTCCGTTTTTTGAAAGAAGACCATAACGAATCTTATAGGTCTGAGATTTGGGTGTTTTATCAGCCATTTCTGAACTGCATTGATGAAGTTCTGTTATTTCCCTGGAGGAAAACGATGTGGCAACAGTCAGCAACCCTATCAATGCTGATACTGTAAAAATTGATTTTTTCATATTAAAAAGTAATTTGGCATTCAAAAATACTCAACTTATATGAATTTAATAAAAACTATCGATGAAATAAAATTTACAAATACTTTTAAAAACAAAAAAGAAAATTGAGAGCATAATGATAATATTGAGTTTATTTTTTTTATTTTCTCCTGCGAAAACATACAATCAAAAAAAATCGCCCTTTATTCTTAAACCTCCGGAATCTACCACCAACAGTACAAAACTGATCATTATATAAAATTAACTCTCTTTTTAATTATCACTTTTAACACTTATTAACTAAAATTTGGCTTCATAATTGAAAATAGATTTAAAATCAAAGTCATTTTGGCTTTATAGTATTAAAATTTGAATTATGAGAAAGATAGTATTAGCAGGTTTTTTATCCGTCTTTTTAATGACGGCCTGCAAGAAAGATGACAGCGTTGCAGAAAAGTCATTGGAGGCACAGAAACTTGAATTTCAGGCCAGACAACTTGAAATAGAAAAACAAAAGCTGGCTATTGAAAAGGAAAAAATGGTATACGAAGCTCAAAAAAAGGCAGATAGTGTATCAGAAAGCAAAAAAGCGAGAGCTGCTGCTGAAAATAATTCAAAACCACAAGTGATCAGAGAAACACGAACAGTATATAGAGACAGAAGCTCAAATTCTGGCTCAGGAAGCAGCAACGGAAATTATGCCAATAACGGAAGTGGTACTTCACAGGGAACTACCCAGAAAAAAGGTTGGAGTAAAGCTGCCAAAGGAACCGTCATTGGTACTGTAGGTGGAGCGGCTGCCGGAGCACTAATCGCTAAGAAAAACAGAGGATTAGGAGCTGTAATCGGTGGTGTTGTAGGTGGTGCAACCGGATATACCATTGGTAGATCACAAGATAGAAAAGACGGAAGGGTACAACCCCGTTAATAAATATTTTTAATGATAAAATATAAAGATTGCTTACTTTTAAGCAATCTTTTTTTATGATATTGATTCTGTTTTCTTCCATTTTCATCATTCCTGTCCTGATGGGCTGGGGAAAGATCATGGAAAATATATGGGGAATTTTATTTCAGGGAATCTCTGGAAAAATTTTATCCGGAATCCTTGGAATAAGCCTGATATGGACAATTATTTCTTTTTTCATTCCCTTAAATATGAATGTGGAAGTACCTTCAATACTATTGGGACTATTTTTTTTCTTTAAAAATAAACTTTACCAGGAGTTCCATCAATTTTCAAAGAAGGATTTTATAGTATTAAGTGTAAGTTCTCTGACTGTTATATTCGCAGGCTCATTCTATCCTTATATATTGGATCACTTCGGGTATTATATTCCTACATTGAAATGGCTTACACAATATGGACTTATAAAAGGCATCTCAAATGTAGATCTCACCTTAGGACAAATGTCTGTATGGCATATTTTTCAGGCAGGATTTTCCAATTTCTCAGACCCGTTTTTAAGAATAAATACCATACTGCTTATGATCTACAGTATGTATAGTATTGAAAGAAAAAACTGGATCCATCTTTGTTTTCTGCCCATCTTACTACTGTTTTCACAGTCTCCAAGCCCGGACCTTCCTGTTATTGTCTTTTCATTGATTATTTTAAATGAAATTATAACCGGAGACAGAAATACCACGCTCCTTTTTGCATTTTCAGTTTTTGTCTTTACGATAAAACCTACGATGATATGGCTGCCTATACTGGTTTTCTTAAGTTCTGTTTTTATTTTTAAAAGTCACTTTAAACAACTTCTTTTAGGGACTTCAATACTATTTTTATTCTTCATTAAAAATATCTGGACATTCGGATATCCGGTTTTTCCGATTGCAATAGGTGATTTAGGAGTATCCTGGAAGCCTGATCCGGAGGTTTTAAAAATTTCTTCACAATTTGCCATCATGAAAACCTATGATATGCAATATACCTATGAGGAAATTCAAAAATTTTCGACTGCAGATTATATCAACAACTGGTTTTCTCTGGAAGGTATCAAATCCAGAATCAATATCCTTTTTGTTTTGAGCTTAATTATTTTCACGGTATTTGCCTGGATAAAAAAGAAAAAGATCATTACGTTGATCTGCATTTCGTTATTGATAAAAAGTATATTGGTTCTTACCTTTTCAGCCCAATACAGATTTTTCGTAGATGTATTTTTTGTGATATTCTTTATTTTATTTTATGAATATTTTGATCAGAAGAAATCCATTATTGTCTTTTCAGCACTCAGCTTATTTTTTATTTCAATATTATCTTTTCCGGGAATTATTCAAAAATATATTCCAAGTTTCCGGGTGGGAAGTTTTATGACCGGATTTGAAAAAGAGCAGATATATAAACCTTCAACCTATGAATATCAGCAGTTTGACACATTTAAGGTAGGAAATTTAAAGTTTAATGTTTCTCACCATTACCCCTATAGTTTTGATACTCCACTTCCGGCAATTACTCCGTCTTATCTTTTTGATGATGTGAAGACAGGTATTTTTCCACAGCTTTCCGACAAAAATGATATCAAAAAAGGGTTTATCCCGAAAAAAATGACTGCAGAAGAAAAAGAGGAAGCCCAAAAGGTTATCAATAATATCAAAAACACTGATAAATAGAACAAATCCAGAAACTTTATTATCTGAAGAAAAAAAGGTAATTTTGTATCATGTTCAACACATTAGGTAATCTTCTTAGTCTTACAACATTTGGAGAAAGTCACGGAGTGGCTTATGGCGGTATCATCAATAATTTTCCGGCAGGTTTAGCGGTAGATCTCGATAAAGTTCAGTACGAACTGAACCGAAGAAAACCCGGCCAGTCAGCAATCGTTACACAAAGAAAAGAAAGCGACACTGTAAAGTTTCTTTCCGGAATCTTTGATGGCAAAACAACAGGTACACCCATTGGTTTTATCATTGAAAACGAAAATCAGAAATCGAAAGATTATGATCATATAGCTGGAGCCTATCGTCCAAGTCATGCTGATTTTACTTATGATCAGAAATTTGGTTTCAGAGACCACCGTGGTGGCGGAAAATCTTCTGCAAGAGAAACCATGAATTGGGTAGTTGCAGGAGCACTTGCCAAGCAGCTTTTACCCAATATTGAGATCAATGCTTACGTATCTTCTGTAGGTGATATTTTCTGTGAAAAACCATATCAGGCATTAGATTTCTCTCAAACAGAAAGTAACGATGTCCGTTGTCCGGATGCCGAAACGGCTGAAAAGATGATTGCGAGAATCAAAGAGATCAAAAAAGAAGGAAATACCATCGGAGGAACTATCACCTGTGTGATTAAAAATGTTCCTGTGGGAATTGGCGAACCTATTTTTTCAAAACTTCAGGCTGAATTGGCAAAAGCAATGCTGAATATCAATGCCTGCAAAGGTTTTGAATACGGAAGTGGTTTCTGCGGTGCTAAAATGACAGGAAAAGAGCACAATGACGCCTTTAATACAGATTTTACTACAAAATCTAATCTTTCCGGAGGTATCCAGGGAGGAATATCCAACGGAATGGATATCTATTTCCGTGTGGCTTTCAAACCTGTAGCTACTATTCTGAGACCTCAGGACAGTATTGATAAAGACGGAAATCCGGTCATTGTAGAAGGAAAAGGACGCCACGACCCTTGTGTAGTTCCAAGAGCGGTTCCTGTAGTGGAAAGCCTTGCTGCATTTGTACTGGCAGACCTGTTTTTGATCAACAAAACAAGAAACATCAATAATTTTTAACATAAATATTTTTGGTAATGAAAAATTACTGGGATAAAGGAATTTCGTTTGAAGAATATCTTCAGATTGCAAAAGAAAGATTAGAGAATCCTGCCAACCAACAGGAAGCTGACTATAAACAATATTATGAGCTGGGCCTTCATAGAATGGACAGAACGGTAAAAAAATACGTTCCGGATGAAGATCAGCTGAAAGAACTTGCTGCCAAAAATTTTGACGGAAAGATTTTAATTATTTCCGAAGCATGGTGCGGAGATGCCAGTGCAACAGTACCTGCTCTTTTCAGATTTTTTGAAGGACATAATGAAGTAAGAGTATTCCTGAGAGACAGTGATAAAAGCTTAATCAATCAGTTTTTGACCAATGGTACGGAATCTATTCCGAAAGTATTAATTCTGGACAAAGACCTGAATGTAAAAAACTCATGGGGACCACGTCCCAAATATGGATATGAGTTACTGATGAAATATAAAGCCGATCCTGAAGCCTATCCAAAAGATACTTTTTATAATGATCTGCAGATATATTATGCTAAAAACAGAGGGAAAGATGCTGTTCAGGAAATTTTGGATCTTCTATAAACAATAGATATGAAAAAAAGTATCATTTATATTGTAATCATAGCAATCATTGGCGTTGTTGCTTTTGTACCCGGAATTAGAAATTTCCTGAAGGATACATTTTTTCCGGTAGCCACCATTGAAAATGCCGTTCACATCAGTGAAGAGGATTATGATATAGAACTTAAAGGAATTAATGCACCGAGCACCAACCTTAAGAATTTTAAGGACAAAGGTGTTTTCCTTAACTTCTGGGGAACATGGTGTCCGCCTTGCAGAAAAGAATGGCCTTCTATTCAGAAACTGTATGATACCAGAAAAGATCATGTAGATTTTGTACTGATTGCTATGAATGATAAGGAAGAGGATGTAAGAAAGTTTTTGAAAGAAAATAACTATACCGTTCCTGTATATATTGCTCAAAGCCCAATTTCTGAGAAAATTCTTCCAAAGGTATTTCCTACGACT
>CBFQYI010000275.1:0-6205 GCA_965720825.1 uncultured Chryseobacterium sp.
AGATACGCTCAAGACCGTGCATAAAGTAAATGCACCGAGATAAAGTTTTCTCATTTTGATGTCGTTTTCTGAGTTAGTAATTAGTTCTTAAAACTTTGCGAATTTAATACTTTTTAAGACACGAAAATTATCATACTTCCACCTACTATAAATCATACTATTAATAATTAGATTTTCTTTATGTTGTATTGCAATTTGTCTCATTTTGATGCAAAAATATCTTCTCACAGCGACAGAACCTGTCGTATTAAAAATAAAAAGGGCCAACTCAAAAGAATTGACCCTTCCAAAAAACATTAACTGTTTATTGATAGAATTATGATGTTTTATTTCCAGCCTCCACCTAAACTTTTATAGATGTCGACTACAGTACTGAGCTGTTTTTGTTTGGCTTCGATAAGTTCCATTTTGGCATCCAATGCATCTCTCTGATTCAACAGAACTTCAAGATAATCTGCTCTTGAATTACGGAACAACTGATTGGCAATATCAATAGACTGATCCAGGGCTTTGGTGTCCTGTGATTTCAACTGAAAATACTGATCTATATTTTTCACCTTTGACATTAAATTGGCAACGTCCAGATAAGCGTTCAAAATGGTTTTATCATATTCATATAATGCCTGAACCTGTTTGGCATCTGCTGTCTGAAAATTAGCTTTTATCGCACTCTTGTTAATGAGTGGTCCAGCCAGCTCGCCCACAAGATTATAAGCTATTGATTCAGGTAATTTAACAAGGTATGAAGGTTTGAAAGCCTCCAGCCCTAAAGTTGCAGAAATTTCCAAAGAAGGATAAAATTCTTTTCTTGCAGCTTCCACATCCAGCTTTGATGCTTTCAATTCCAGTTCTGCCCGTTTGATATCAGGTCGGTTGGCTAATAACTGAGACGGGATTCCGGTATACACTGTGGGAGGAATGGTAGACATAAAGTTTTCTTTTGTTCTCACAATCGGCTGTGGATATCTTCCCAGTAAAGCATTAATTTCATTTTCCTTCTCTGTGATCTGCTGGCGGATTGTATATTCTGCCGCTTTGGATTTCGCCAATTCTGCCTCAAATTTCTTCACAGCAAGCTCCGTTGCTGCAGCCGCTTCTTTCTGAATTTTGGAAATTTCCAATGCTCTCTGCTGAAGCTTGATATACTGCTGTATAATATCCAATTGATTATCAAGCGCCAATAACTCATAATAATTATCTGCGACTTCTTCAATAAGATTAGACAGAACAAAATTCTTCCCTTCCACCGTAGAAAGATAATGAGCTACTGCAGATTCTTTTTCAGTTCTCAGTTTTTTCCAGATATCAATCTCCCAGCTGGCATTTAATCCTGCTTCAAAATTCCCAAGCGGATCCGGCATTTCTTTTCCGGGTTCTATTTCTGTAGTAGCATCCCCTGCTCCTTCACTGGTATAACGACCGGATTTTTTCAATCCTGCTCCTATTCCTGCAGAAACAGTTGGAGTCAATCTTCCTTTTTTAGCTAAAACACCACTTTTAGCAATTTCAATTTCCTGAAGCGTGATCAGAAGCTCCTGATTATTTTTTAAAGCAGTTTCAATCAGGGTTACAAGGTTAGGATCTGTAAAGAACTGTCTCCATGGTGTTGTTCCGCTATTGTTGTTAGCATCCTGCTGTTCTTCCTGATTAAAGTTCTGAGGAATATTTTCTTTTACCTCATCTTTTATAACAGTCGCCATCGGTGCCTTACAGCTTGCAAGTACAAGCGATAAGGCAATGGCTGCGATTATATTTTTAGTCTTCGAATTTTCCATCATGTTCATAAGGTTCAGTTTGTTCTGTTAAAGGATTCTCTTCTTCATATCTGGCCAATCGTGACTTATCAGCAATTGTTCCGAAGATATAATACAGTCCGGGGATAATCATCAGTCCGAAAATAGTCCCGATTAACATTCCTCCTGCTGCTGCAGTACCAATGGTTCTGTTACCAACTGCTCCCGGTCCTGTTGCAATCACCAACGGAATCAATCCGGCAATAAATGCAAATGATGTCATCAAAATCGGACGGAAACGGATAGCAGCTCCTTCAATAGCAGCTTTTGCCACAGGGATTCCTTCTTCTGCCTTTTTCTGAACGGCAAATTCTACAATCAACACGGCATTTTTACCCAGAAGTCCGATAAGCATGACCATGGCCACCTGTGCATAGATATTGTTTTCCAATCCTAATAATTTTAGGCATAAAAATGCTCCGAAAATACCTACCGGAAGGGATAAAATAACCGGTAAAGGAAGGATGAAACTTTCATACTGTGCAGAAAGGATCAAATAAACAAATCCTAAACATACCAGGAAGATAAATACGGCTTCATTACCACGGCTTACTTCATCTTTAGAGATCCCCGCCCAGTCTATACCAAAACCTCTTGGAAGTGTTTTATCCGCAACTTCCTGAATGGCTTTGATCGCCTGTCCACTACTATATCCAGGTGCCGGAGTTCCGCTTACCTCTGCAGAGTTATACATATTGTGTCTTGTAATCTCCGATAATCCGTATACTTTTTCCAATCTCATGAAGTCTGAGTACGGAACCATCTGATCTTTATCGTTTTTAACGTACAGTTTCAGCAGGTCAGTTGGCAAGGCACGGTATTGAGGTCCGGCCTGAACAATTACCTTATAGGGTCTGTCAAAGCGGATGAAACTCGTTTCATAGTTGGAACCGATCAATGTAGAAAGGTTATCCATTGCTTTTTCAATGGTGACTCCTTTTTGTTCTGCAAGATCATTATCAATTTTAAGCATATATTGCGGGAAACTCGCAGAATAGAATGTAAATGCTGATCCCAATTCCGGACGTTTCTTAAGCTCCTTCACAAAGTCATTACTTACCTGCTCCATTTTATGATAATCTCCACTTCCCGCTTTATCAAGCAAACGAAGTTCGAAACCTCCTGCAGCTCCATATCCCGGAACGGATGGCGGCTGGAAGAATTCAATATTGGCACCTGGAATATTTTTAGCTTTTTCTTCCAGTTTCTCAATGATTTCTGCAGCGGATTCTTTACGTTCTTCCCAACTTTTAAGGTTGATAAGACAGGTTCCGGAGTTTGACCCGGTACCTTCCGTCAAAATCTCATAACCTGCAAGAGAAGAAACAGACTGTACTCCATCAATGTCTTCAGATTCCCTCAAAAGTTCTCTGGCAATCTGATTGGTTCTTTCCAATGTAGATCCCGGAGGGGTTTGAATAATCGCATAGATCATTCCCTGATCTTCAGCCGGGATAAATCCTGAAGGTAAAGAGTTACTCAGGAAGAATGTACAGGCACAAAATGCTAATAGTAACGGCAATGTTATTGTCTTTTTCGTCACTGTTTTATTCAGCATCTTCTCATATCTGCCAGCTCCTTTTGTGAACAGGTTGTTGAATTTATCAAGGAAAATAGTAATGGGAGTTTTCTTCTTCGCTTTTCCATGATTATTTCTTAAGATCAAAGCACATAAAGCCGGCGTCAAAGTAAGCGCCACTACCCCTGATAAAATAATGGATGAAGCCATTGTAATAGAGAACTGACGGTAGAATACTCCAACCGGTCCGGACATAAATGCAATCGGAATGAATACCGATGCCATTACCAGCGTAATTGCGATAATTGCTCCACTGATCTCATGCATAGCTTCTTCGGTGGCCTTCAATGGAGAAAGATGTTTTTCTTCCATCTTGGCGTGAACGGCTTCAATGACTACAATCGCGTCATCTACCACAACCCCGATCGCCATTACTAAGGCAAAGAGGGAAATCATATTCAGGGTAATTCCGAAAGCAGACATTACTGCAAATGTTCCCACCAATGAAACCGGAACGGCTAATGCCGGAATCAATGTTGAGCGCCAGTCGCCAAGGAACAGGAATACCACGATGGCAACCAGAATGAAGGCTTCAAACAAAGTATGGATTACTTTTTCCATGGATGCATCCAGGAATCTTGAAACGTCATAACTGATATCGTAATGCATTCCCTTAGGAAAGTTATTTTTTTCAAGATCTTTCATCAATGCTTTCACATTTTTGATAACGTCACTTGCATTGGATCCATAGGATTGTTTTACCGTGATTGCTGCTGAAGGTTTTCCGTTCAATGTAGAATAAATATCATACATGGAACTTCCAAACTCTATATCGGCAACATCTTTCAGTCTTACAGATTCTCCGTTCGGTTTTGCTTTTAAAATAATGTTTCCGTAATCTTTTTCATTATTGAAACGACCTGGATATTTTAATACATACTCGAAAGACTGAGAACGTTTTCCGGAACTTTCCCCTGTTTTTCCAGGGGAAGCTTCCAAACTCTGCTCATTCAGAGATTCCATTACTTCATCTGCTGAAATATTGTAGGCTGTTAATCTATCCGGTTTAAGCCAGATACGCATGGCATATTCACGGGTTCCCAGGATATCGGCAAAACCTACACCGCTTACCCTTCTCAATTCAGACATTACGTTAATATCTGCATAGTTGAAAAGGAATTTCTGGTCAGCTTTAGGATCGTCACTGTACAGGTTAATGTACATCAACATGTTGGGTTCTTCACGCGTGATTTTTACCCCTTCACGTACTACCAAAGGCGGAAGTTTATTAACTACTGAAGATACACGGTTCTGTACGTTTACTGCAGCTACATTGGGATCTGTCCCCAGATCAAATACGATCTGAATAGACGCTTCCCCGTCATTTCCGGCATCTGAGGTCATATATTTCATACCGGGAACTCCATTTAATCCTCTTTCCAGGGGGATTACTACAGATTTAATCAACAATTCGTTGTTAGCTCCGGGATATTCTGCGGTGATATTTACTTTAGGCGGAGAAATGGATGGAAACTGTGTCACCGGAAGTTTTACCAATGACAATATTCCCATAAACACAATAATCAATGAGATTACTATAGACAGAACTGGTCTGCGAATGAATTTCTTAAACATACTGCTTCATTTTAGAGACCATTACTCTGCTTTTAATTTCAATGATTGAAGAACTTTCTTAGGATCCTGGAATTTTGTTTTCACTTTTTGATCATCCTTTACTTTCTGAACTCCTTCCAGAAGAATCTGATCTCCTTTTGAAATTCCTGATCCTACCACATACAAATCCTGAAGTTCATACGCAACTTTGATATTTCTGGATTTTGCTACTCCATTTTTATCAATTACAAATACATATTTCTGATCCTGAATTTCATAGGTTGCTTTCTGAGGAATGATCAGAGCATTATGAACAGGCATTGACATCTGCACTTTTCCGGTTTCTCCGTTTCTCAGAAGCTTGTCCGGATTAGGGAATTTGGCACGGAAAGCAATATTTCCTGTTTCATTATCAAATTCACCTTCAATCGTCTGAATTTCTCCTTTTTGTGTATATGTTTCTCCGTTTGCGGTAATCAGAGAAACCTGATTACTTCCTCTGTCTGCAGCATGAGTCTGATAGCTCAAATATTCAGGTTCTGAAACGTTGAAATAGGTGTAGATACTTGTGTTATCTGATAACGAAGTCAACAAATCACCTTCATCTACCAGACTTCCCAATTTCAGGGGAATTCTATTGATAATCCCTGAAAACGGTGCTTTGATATCAGTAAAAGACAGATGGATCTGAGCCAGTTTCATTTCTGCATTGGCAGCATCCAGTTTTGCTTTTGCCATTGCTCTTTCATTTTTGGAAACGATGTTGTTTCCTGCCAATGTACTTGCGTTTTTAAGCTCAATAGAAGCCTGTTCTACTTCTGCTTTTGCTTTTAATAATTCTGCCTGATACAATTTAGGCATAATACGAAACAATGTTTGTCCTGCCTGTACGTATTGTCCTTCATCTACAAAGATTTTTTCCAGGAAACCTTTTTCCTGAGCTCTCACTTCAATGTTTTTTACAGATTGAATCTGGGCTACGTATTCTTTGTTGATTACGGTGTCCATTACCACAGGGGATGTCACCGGATAGACGGTAACTTCTTCTTTTTCTTCTTTTTTCTTATTGCAGCCAACCGCCAACAAAAGGGCACTCAGCGCAATTCCCGAAGCAACTCTTTTTATCATAATTCTAGAGTTTATATAATCGTTAATGTTTTGATAGAAATAAAAAACGGTAATAAAAGGGGGACGATGTGATGATTACCGGCATACACAACGCAAGGTATTTCTACCCGGTATCAGGCAGAAAATAAACAGAACGGAGAAATTTTAGATT
>CBFQYI010000276.1:0-6202 GCA_965720825.1 uncultured Chryseobacterium sp.
TATGAGGCGGTGCGGGCCGCGGCAGCGCCAGACGAGAGGCTGCTCGCGTTCCTGAAGGTTCCGAAAGAATATAAAGCAGAAGTTTTCTCACACCTTGATCCTGATTTTCAGGAAGATACCATCAGAAGTATCGGAAGCGATGAAGTTTCCGAAATCCTGAATGCCATGACTCCGGATGACAGGACTGCTCTTTTCGAGGATTTCCCGGATGAGCTGATCAAGTATTCCATTAATCACCTTAATCCGCAGGAAAGAAGAATTGCTTTAAAACTTCTTGGATACAACTCAGATTCTATCGCCCGTCTGATGACGCCTTACTATATCCAGATCCGTAAGGAATGGACGGTAAAAAGATGTCTTCAGCAGATCAAAAAGGTAGGAAAAAGAGTGGAAACCATGAACTACCTGTATGTGGTGGATGAAAGAAACCGCTTAATTGATGACCTTGCCATCGGAACTTTACTGCTGGAAGAGGAAGATACTTTGGTTTCCGACATTACAGACAATCATTTCGTAGCAATAACTACCACTACCTCCAAAGAAGATGCGGTAACCTATTTCGAAAAGTATGACCGTGGTGCTCTTCCTATTATTACGGAAGCCGGTGTTTTGGTAGGAATCGTGACTATTGACGACATTCTCGATCAGATTGAACAGCAGAACACGGAAGATATCCAGAAGTTCGGGGGATTGGAAGCATTGGACCTTCCTTACATCCAAACTTCATGGACAGAAATGATCAAAAAAAGGGCGACCTGGCTGATCATTCTATTTGTTTCGGAAATGTTGACAGCTTCTGCGATGGGATATTTTGATAAAGAAATTGAAAAAGCGGTTGTTCTCGCGCTATTTGTTCCATTGATTATTTCCAGTGGAGGAAATTCCGGATCACAGGCAGCAACATTGATTATCCGTGCAATGGCTCTTCAGGAAATCAGTCTGAAAGATTGGTGGTATGTCATGAAAAAAGAAATTATCTCCGGATTATGCCTTGGAGCAATTTTAGGAGTTATCGGATTTATCAGAATTATGCTTTGGCAGCAGATAGGCCTCTTTGATTACGGCCAGTATTGGGTTTACGTAGGATTGAGTGTTTCAGTTTCCCTAATTGCTATTGTGTTGTGGGGAACATTATCAGGCTCGATGATTCCGTTTGTTTTAAAGAAATTAAATCTTGACCCTGCTACTTCTTCTGCTCCGTTTGTAGCAACATTAGTGGATGTAACAGGGCTTATTATCTATTTTACCGTAGCCGGACTTTTCTTAACCGGAAAACTTTTGTAATTTTAGGCATCATCTAACATGCCAATATGAAAATCGTTTCACTTGTACCTTCTATTACTGAGGCTTTATTTGACCTTGGACTGACTGAAAATGAAGTGGTAGGAAGAACCAAATTCTGCATCCATCCTCAGGATAAAATAAAAAATGTAGCCGTAATCGGAGGAACTAAGAATATTAATATTGAGAAAATTAAAGCATTACAGCCGGATCTTATTCTTGCCAATAAGGAAGAGAATGTAAAAGATCAGGTAGAAGCTTTGATGAATGATTGTAAAGTAACAGTAACCAATATTGATACAATTGAGGATAATTATTACCTGCTTAAAAATCTCGGAAAACTTTTCGGAAAGGAAGACAGAGCACAGCTTTTCAATCTTAAAATTTATGATGTTCTGAATCAGGCAAAACTGGAGACTCCCGTAAAAGCAGCCTATCTTATCTGGAAAAATCCTTATATGACCATTGGCTCAGATACTTTCATCCACAGGATTCTGTCAGAAATTGGGTTTGAAAATATTTTTAAAGACAAAACCCGCTATCCACAGATCACCACGGAAGATCTGGCAGATGCCGACGTCATTATGCTTTCGTCTGAACCATTTCCGTTTAAAGAAAAACATATTGAGGAACTCCAGGCTTTCTATCCTGATAAAAAGATAATGATTGTAGATGGAGAAGCCTTTTCCTGGTATGGAACCCATATTGCCAAATGCGAGAATTATTTTAAAGAATTATTGGCGGAAAGTCATTTGATGCAGCGAAGCTAATTTTTCACCATCACCTTTAAACATTAAACCCTAAACATTAAACTTTAAATATTTAATTCATGTCTGGTACAGTTATACTATCCGAGGGAGCAGAATTCGATCATGTGATACAGGAGGTTTCAAAATATATTCATCTGTATGTAATGGCATTTGGAAAAGAAGAAAGAGCCATCACCCGTTTAGAAAAACGCGAAAATATGTATGGAGGAAACGGAACGGTATACATGATACAGATGTTTAGCCAGGAAGACCTGACGAATAATCGTTTGGCGGCCTATATGGTTTTACTGAATAAAGGAGATGAATCCGGATTCCACACGCACAATCTAAGAAATGAAGAGGAATTATACGTCGTGGTCCATGGAACAGGAGAATATCGTGAAAGAACCGGAACAGATGGACCCATACGTAAGAAAATACTTCAAAAAGGAGATATTACAGCCATTAGTTCTATAGGATATCATTCTGTTGAAAATACCGGGAACGAACCTTTAATTATGTTTGTTATTACCACTAATAATCCATAAAAAACTCCGGCTGAAATAGCCGGAGTTTTATTTTTTATAGTAAGTTTTGATTACAAAATCTTAGAAACTTCATTACAAAGCCATTCTAACAATTCTCGATCTTCTTTCGTAAAAGGGTCTATGGTATGAGAATCAATATCGATCTGACCGATATTTTTTCCATCCTTAAAAATCGGAACTACAATTTCTGCTTTTGTATCAATGGAGCAGCTTAAATAATTGCTTTCTTCATGTACATCAGGAACTACAAATGTTTCGTTGGAAACGGCAACCTGACCACAGATTCCTTTACCGTAAGGAATGATAGTATGATCGGTAGGCGCTCCTACATAAGGGCCTAAAATCAACTCATCCTTGTCTCCATTTTTGAAATAGAAACCCGTCCAGTTGAAATAAGGAATCTCCTGATCCAACAAGTGACAAACTTTTTCAAGTTTTTCTTCTGTATTATGTTTAGGACTTTCAAGGATAGAGGAAAGTCTTTTCTTTAATTCTGACATTGTTTTTATATTTTAAGAGAATTGTTTTAGGGAAAGTTCTTCTTTATATCCGAACATTCCACGCTCTTTAATCATTTCTGCTACGCCTTCCGGAACCTGAGTTTCCCAGCCTTTCACACAACATGCAATTTTTCTCAATATTTCTCTGGAATAGATTTCCAAAAATTCCGGATTATAGTTCGTAATATCTACAATACGGTTGTTGTGTTTGAAATATTTATATAATTCTTTAAGGTTTTCTTCTACTTTAAGGTTGGAAGAATCCAACAGCTGATGAGTTTCCGGATCTTTATAAGGATACAGATATACTCTCATTCCGTTTCTGAAAAACTTACCGAATGCTTCAAGAATTCCTCCTGAGAGATTTTTATAATATTTTTCATCGAATACCATCAACATATTATTTACGCCCATTGCTACTCCGATGTCACCACTTGTGTAAGATGCGAAGTAATCAATCAGTCTATAATATTCGGAGAAGTTTGAAATAATAACGGTGTACCCCAGTTTTCCAAGAATATCTACTCTATCCAGGAAATCTCTTTCATCGATATCTCCGTCTGCTCTCAGATTGGAGATGGTGATTTCGATAAGAACCTCTGTTTCTTCATGCGTACAGGTAGCATCTTTAAAGAACATATCCATACCGTTTTTAAGCATATCAATGTTCACTTTCGTTACCGGTCTGAAACTTCCTCTTACCGCGAAAATATTTTTCTTGTACAAAACATCTGCCGGAAGCATATTGTTTCCCTGAGAATTAAAGATCACCGCATCGGTCATTCCATTCTTTACCAATTGAAGAGACATCAATCTGTTATCAACGTACGCAAAAGCAGGTCCGCTGAAGTCGATCATATCAATTTCCAGATTATCTTTTGCAATATCGTCATAAAGCGATTCTACCAAAGTTCTTGGATTGTCAAAATAATGAAAGGCTCCGAAAATAAGATTCACTCCCAGATTCCCTAAGGTCTCCTGCTGAAGTGTAGCATCATTTTCTTTAAATTTTACGTGGATAACGATCTCATTATAATCTTCGTTTTCTTTGGTCTGAAAGCGAATCCCTACCCAACCGTGGCCTTTTACAGTTTTATCAAAATTGATAGTAGTTACCGTATTGGCATAAGAAAAGAATTTTCTATCCGGATTATTATCTCTTGAAATTCTCTCTTCAATCAAAGCTACTTCATATCGAAGCATTTTGCGAAGCCTGTTCTGGGTAACGTACCTGTTTTTTACTTCCTTTCCGTAGATGGCATCACTAAAATCTTTGTCATAAGCAGACATCGCCTTAGCAATTGTACCGGAAGCTCCCCCTGCTCTAAAAAAGTGGCGAACAGTCTCCTGCCCGGCTCCAATTTCTGCGAAAGTACCATAAATAGTAGGATCTAGATTAATTGTTAATGCTTTTTGTTTAGGAGTTAGTTTCTGATACATTAGGACATGAAATTTTTTGTAAATTTACCAAAATTAAACCAACCTCAAAACAAAATGAAGTTGAAATTTTTAGGAACTGGTACTTCTCAAGGTGTACCCGTTATAGGTTGTACATGTGAAGTGTGTACTTCGGAAAATCCCAAAGACAAACGTTTACGCTCTTCCGTGATGATCACTACGGAGGAAAATAAAAAAATACTCATCGACTGTGGCCCGGATTTCAGGCAGCAAATGCTTACCAACCAAGAACATAACGTAGACATTGCGCTGATTACCCATGAACATAATGACCATGTGATCGGACTGGACGATATGCGCCCACTGATTTTTAAAAGTGGAAAAGATGTTCCGTTGTACTGCTATTCAAGAGTGGCTCACGAAATAAAAAACAGATTTCCTTATGCTTTTGCCGATGTAAGGTATCCCGGTGCACCCGCTTTTGAACTTCACGAAATTGAAAATAAACCTTTTCAGGTACTGGATACGGAAATCACTCCTGTAGAGGTGATTCACTATAAAATTACCGTGTTCGGATATAAATTTAAAAAGCTGGCTTATATTACGGATGCCGGGTTTATTTCTGAAACGGAGAAGGAAAAATTGAAAGATCTGGATGTCCTGATCTTAAACTGTATCAGAAAATTTGATCCTCATCCGGCCCATTTTATCCTTCCGGATGTTATTAAATTATTTGAAGAACTAAAGCCAAAAAAATTATTTTTAACACATATCAGCCATCATTTAGGACTGCATGATATTGAAGATAAGGAGCTTCCATCCGGAATACACCTTGCCTACGATGGTTTGGAACTTAATTTTTAAAAAAATCTTTAAAAAAGCTTTTGAACATTGAAAAAAGTTCCTATATTTGCACACCAATTTGAAACAAACACTAAGTTTGTAGTAAACATCAAGCCCAGGTGGCGGAATTGGTAGACGCGCTGGTCTCAAACACCAGTTCTTAGGAGTACCGGTTCGATCCCGGTCCTGGGTACAAAAAACCTCTGAAATCATTTGATTTTCAGAGGTTTTTAATTTTTAGGATGGTCAAAAAGTTTGCTAAAAAAGGATCAAGCACAAAAGTTGGGTTAATCTGAAGAGAAAAAACGTTCTGTCTTTCACTCCTCTGAGCTGCATTCTGAAGTTTTTGATTTTCGCATTGAAGATTCAGTAGCAGCATTGATGCTTCTTTGATCAAAGCAATTCAGAATATTTACGCTACACTTACACCAAAAAGTCTTCCCACTAATGCAGTAATCCCCATAGCAACAGTTCCCCAGAAACAAATCCTCAATACAGCTATTTTAATACTAGAACCTCCGGCTCTGGCAGAAATTGCTCCTAGAAGCATCAAAAATATGATTGAAAATCCATATTGAAAGTAAACCATTTGTTTAATAGGAGCTAAAAGGGAAACCATAAAAGGCAATAAAGCACCCACCGCAAAAGAACTGAATGAAGCCATCGCTGCCAGCAGAGGTTTCGCCTGCGTTATCTCATTAATTCCCAGTTCATCGCGGGCGTGTGCTCCCAATGCATCATGTTCTGTAAGTTCAATAGCTACCTGCATTGCTGTTTCTTTACTGCAGCCTCTTTTTTGATACACTTTTGCTAATTCTTTAAGCTCTGTTTCCGGCATTTCTTCAAGCTCTCGTTTTTCCCGGAGCAAATCTGCTTTTTCTGT